>JBBPYO010000317.1:0-4983 GCA_038199845.1 Flavobacteriales bacterium | reverse complement strand
ATTTTTTACATGCAGATTCTTTTCCACCAAAAAAATTTGACAGCTATATTATAGACGAAATAAAAAAAGGAAATCCTGCAGGCTGTTTCCGAATGCGTTTTAACAGCAATCACTGGTGGTTGAAACTTATAGGTTGGTTTACCAAGTTCCCGTGGCGTGCTTGTCGTGGTGGGGATCAAAGCCAGTTTATAACGCGTAGATTATTTGATGACATAGGCGGTTACAATGAGGATTATATAATTTATGAAGATAATATTCTAATTAATGCACTTTACACGCGCAATTCTTTTGTGGTCATCCCACATTGTATTAGTACATCAGCACGTTTATATGAGAGAAAAGGCGTCTTTTATGTACAATATCACTTTCTAAACATCTATTTTAAAAGATGGATGGGAGCAGATGCCGACGAACTTTTAGCATATTACAAAAAGCACCTCCGCTGTAATCCAAGCGCCGGCAATGTTCCAATAGAAGCAAAACAGGAAATTGTCACGGAATAATCCGTAGAATTTATTCTAGTCCAGCAGCGGCTTTTCGGTCTAAAAACCAAAGTAATTCGCCAGATTTTGGACTTACCTTACTGGCAGGATATTTTTTGTATCCTGATCTCTGACCAACAATCTCTTCTACTTTTTCGGCTTTATCAGCACCGGTCACTAAAAAAGCGACCGTTTTTGCGTTATTGATGATTCCACCGGTTAACCCTACGCGCTTTTGGCCAGATTCTGGATGCGTGGCCACTGCGCAATAAGCTTCGGCATCCCAAAGTGCAATCTCATAGGGGAAAATGGAAGCGGTATGACCATCGTCACCCATTCCTAAAATCACCAGATCAAATTGTGGTATTCCATCAACAGTTGGCAATTGCTTTTTGAGTACTTGAGAATAACGTTTTGCTTCGGTCTCAGGATCGTTTTCACCTTTGATCCTGAAAATATTTTCCGCAGGCATTTCTATTTTGGACAATAAATGTGCTTTAGTCATTTTATAATTGCTGTCCTCATCGTCTGGAGAAACACAGCGCTCATCTCCCCAATAAAGATAAACAGAAGACCAATCTATATCATCGGCGTAATTTTCGGCCAAAAAATCAAAAACGATTTTCGGAGTACTTCCACCCGAAAGAGAAACATGAAATTCATTTGAATCTTTTGCCTGTTGACTGAAAAATTTCGAGAATTCTTCAGCGACGGTTTGTTTATCGGCATATATTTTTAAGTCCATTAAAATTTGATTTTAAGCGTTTTTGAATGATTTTTGGATAAAATTGGCTATTTTCTGACTATTTTATGACTGTAAATCCAGATTCATCAGTAAGATGCTGCCCCGGATTTCTCCAGCCATAGCTATCTTCAATGAGATCGTCAGAATTTTTTGGCCCCCAAGTACCGGCAGGATAACCGTAGGTATTCACATCTTCATCTTTGGCCCAATATTCAAGAATTGGATCTACAAAAGCCCATGCCGCCTCAACTTCGTCTGCACGAGCATAGAGGGTCGCGTCACCTTGCATCGCATCGAGCAGCAATCGCTCGTACGCGTCCATAACAACAGTATCCGCAAGGCTGGAGTAATAAAAATCAAGATTTGCGCGCTCTACTTCAAAACCCTGTCCCGGAACTTTTACCCCGAATTTTATTAAAATACCTTCGTCTGGCTGAATTCGTATAATTAACTTATTGTCATTATTATAGCGGTCTTCATTTTTGAAAATAGCATGATGCGGGGATTTAAAATGAATAACAACTTCAGTTACTTTTGTGGGCATCCGTTTTGCGGTACGCACATAAAACGGAATATCCTTCCAACGCCAGTTGTCTACAAAAAACTTGATCGCAGCATAGGTTTCCGTTTTGGATTTAGGGTTTACCCCTTCTTCTTCACGATACCCTTTTACTTTTTTTCCATCAATAGTAGACGCCATATATTGACCTTTCATAGTATTATCAAATAGGGTCTTTTTATCGTTCATGATGCGCAGCGATTTTAGAGCTTTTACCTTCTCGTTACGAATCTCTTCCGCACTTGCATTAATGGGTGGTTCCATCACAATAAAGGAAACGATCTGCATTAAATGGCTTTGGAACATGTCGCGCAGCGCACCTGATTTATCGTAATATCCACCTCTTTTTTCAACGCCCACCGTTTCAGCGTTGGTAATTTCTATATGATGAATGTAATTGCGGTTCCATAAAGGTTCAAAAATAGAATTTGAGAAACGCGTAACCAGTAAATTCTGCACGGTTTCTTTCCCTAAATAATGGTCAATCCTGTAAATCTGCGACTCACTAAAATATTTTTGAAGTCCACAATTAAGTTCTTTAGCGGTTTCCAAGCTATAGCCAAAGGGTTTTTCAACAACAATTCGCTTGCAACCTTTATCTTCGGTCGTAAGTCCCGCTTTTGAGAGGTTTCTCGCAATGGTCTCGTAAAGACTGGGAGGAGTGGAGAGATAGAATATGAAATTATCGTCAGTTCCTTCCTTTTCATTCAGGTCTTTTATACGTTTGGCCAGTGCACTGTAATCAGTATCATAATCATCACCAATATCCTCATAGTGCAGCTTATCAGAAAATTTCTTGACAAACTCCTTATCTTCACTGCCTATCTTTTCTTCCAGATATGTACTTTCCTGTACCACTTTTTTACGAAAATCAGTATCGGTCATGGCACTTCTGCTTGCGCCCAGTACCACAAAATTTTCAGGGATATGATTGTTTTTATATAAATTGTAAAGCGCCGGGATGAGTTTACGGGCGGTTAAATCTCCCGAAGCGCCAAATATGACAAGCATTTGATTAATGGTCTTTTCCATAAAAATTCAGTAGTTTTTTGCGTTGGTTGTAACAAAACCTTGTATTTTAAGGCTAGTTTAAGCTTTAAATAAATGCCATTTAAATCATTTCAGTTAAATTTGAAGGGCATCAAGGTAAAGTTAGATATTATTTACCTTAGAGCAGGCTTTTCTTATAAGAATGGCCTAATATTTATAAAAACGCTAACAAACAATTATGGAATATAAAGATTATAATTTTGGATTAATAGGTCTTGGGGTCATGGGACGCAATTTTATCTTAAACGTGGCAGACAGCGGTTTTACGGCTTTTGGTCAAGATCTAGATCAGGAAAAAGTAGATGCACTTAAAGAAGAAGGTGGCCATCTGTCAAAGGTAAATGCTTCTACAGATGTTGAAACTTTCGTGAATGCCCTCAGTACACCGCGCATAATCATGTTGCTCGTCCCTGCCGGGAAAATTGTAGATACGGTTATAGACGGTCTCTTACCTTACTTAGATAAAGAAGACATTATTATAGACGGTGGCAACTCGTATTTTAAAGATACAGACCGCCGTGAAGCAAGTCTTAAAGAAAAAGGAATTCACTTTTTTGGCGCTGGTGTTTCCGGCGGTGCTGAAGGAGCACGCAGAGGGCCCAGCATTATGCCCGGTGGCGACAAAGAAGCTTTTGAACATGTAAAACCTATTTTTGAAGCTGTTTCGGCTAAATATAAAGGCGAACCTTGTGTTGCATATTTAGGGCCAAAATCTGCCGGAAACTATGTGAAAATGGTGCATAATGGTATAGAATATGGTATGATGCAGCTCACCTCGGAAATTTATGATTTGCTGAAAAAAGCAGGCGGACTTTCAAATGAAGAGCTTCATCAAGTTTATAGCAAGTGGAACGATGGAAGGTTACAGTCCTTCCTCGTGGAAATAACTGCTGAAATATTTGCCCAAAAAGACGACAAGGGAGATGGCGATCTTATTGACAAGATTCTAGATAAAGCAAAGCAGAAAGGTACCGGAAAATGGACTTCTCAAAACGCGATGGATCTTGGGATTCCTATCCCAACCATAGATATTGCCGTAAGCATGCGCGAGATATCCGCGCTTAAAGACGAGCGCGTTGCCGCAGATAAACTTTATGAACGCCCAGAACCTTTAAAAATCGAAAAGGAAAAACTCATCGGCATGGCCGAAGAGGCTTTATATTTTTCTTTTATTATCGCATACGCACAAGGTATGAGCCAGTTAGCGGCCGCTTCTAAAGAGTACGGTTACGAATTGAATATGGCAACGGTTGCTAAAATTTGGCGTGCCGGCTGCATTATCCGTGCTGGCCTGCTTGCAGATATCGCTGATGCTTTTACGAAAGACAATGATCTGACCAATTTGCTGCTCGAACCTTCCTTTGTGCCACAAGTTCAAGGCACACTGAGTTCCGTTAGAGAACTTGTTGCGTTTGCTGTAAAAAGTGGCGTTCCGGTTCCAGGACTTTGTAATTCACTCAATTATTTTGAAGCCTATACATCAAGTCACCTTCCGCTCAACCTGATTCAGGCGCAACGTGATAACTTTGGCTCGCATACGTATGAGCGCAAGGATATGGAAGGGATTTTTCACACAGAATGGGGGAAATAATTCGCTGAAGCGGAATTAACTAATGCCTAAAAAACCGGTAAAAAAGGTCAAAAATCGCCCTTTTTTACCGGTTTTTTGATTGTGACATTGCGGAATTTCAGTACCTGATTTTCGTTTATACTTTTTCAATTCAGAAAAAATAATGATTTTTTTTAAATTTAGTGTTCCTAGTATGAAGCTGTGGTGCAATTCGGTACAAATTTCTCCCGTAAAAAATAGCTTTGGAAAACCTATGAAATTTTCCTAAAAAAATTGACTAAATCTCAGCGTATATACTTAATAATTACGTGTTATTTCTCACTTTCTTTTTGTCAATTTATCAATTAGTTATTCTCTTATAAGAGTTCGTTAGAAACGATTTTCGGAATAATTTGGCTAAAAATTTCTCCATACTTTCTGCGAAAAGAATCATAGTCCCCTATTTTGTCTCGTTTAAATTCCTACTGTGAATAACATAGACGCCTGAACTTTTCCAATACAACCAAATTCATTTTTATGATTGTGCATGGGAATTTCGGAATTAAGCTTTGTTATTCTGTTTTTGATTCAAATGTTT
>JBBPYO010000316.1:0-7709 GCA_038199845.1 Flavobacteriales bacterium | reverse complement strand
CTGAAATGCTCAATACAATGTTCAGATAAGAAAAGACTCGTGCAGAAGTTGCACGTCGCGCGTAATGTGGGGCGGTCTATAGGTTTGAAATGGAGTAAAATCCTCATTTTCGCCCTCAAAAAGATTGAGGTACGAGTAAGCAAAACTTGCAATGAAAATCTGCTGATTTACATGTAAATCGGTAAAAGAAGCCTTTAAATCGTCTTGACCTTTTACTTTAAACTGCTTGTCCGAACAGCAGGATTTCTGAGTAATTTCCGCAGCACATACATCTGTTTTCAACGCTGTAGCGTCGATTTTTGCCTCCATTCCGCAGGTTTTAGAATCTTGAAGCATGGAAAAATCGACCAAATGCTCTCCACAATAGTGCATATCCACCGTAAACGACAGCGTGCTGGCCAAGACCAGAACTGCCATAAACAAAGAAATTACATTGTGAAAACCATTTTTCATGCTGCAAAATTAGTCAATATCAATGGTAAATCATTCATTACGTATTGAAAAACGAAGTTATAGTTTTGATAAAATCCGCTAATTGATGAATAAATCGGGCATTTGAGTCCATAAATAGCGAATTATTACTACTTTTCTCTGTTAATCTTCTGTTAGGTAATACCATTTTCAGCATTTAAAATTTAAATTTAAAATAAAAATCATGATCAAAGAAGGCACAAAGGTTACTTGGAAATGGGGTAATGGTACTGCTACGGGAACCGTAAAATCTACTTTTACAAAAAAGACTACGCGGACTATAAAAGGGAGCGAAGTAACCAGAAATGGAGAAGAAGGGAACAAGGCACTGTATATTGAGCAGGAAGATGGCGATCATGTGCTCAAACTGGAAAGTGAAGTGGAGCGTGCAGATTTATAATCCCGACCTTTTAATTATTTGAAAACTAACTTTCATTATATACCACCGTACTATGGCAGAATTCATTAAACTTTATGAAGAAAACCCCAGTCCAAGCCAGAGTAAAAAAATTGTAGAGGTCTTGCGGAATGGAGGCGTGATTATCTATCCCACAGATACCGTTTACGGGATGGGATGTGATATTACAAATACGCGTGCATTAGAACGCGTTGCCCAGATCAAGGGAATAAAACTAGACAAAGCGAATTTCTCATTTATTTGTGAAGACCTCAGTAATCTTTCTGATTATGCGCGGCAGATTGATTCTGCAACCTTTAAAGTGTTGAAACGCGCTTTGCCTGGGCCTTACACGTTTATTCTACAGGGAAATAACAACTTACCCACTGTCTTTAAAAAGAAAAAAACCGTTGGAATCCGTATTCCAGATAATGCCATTGCACGCGCCATTGTGCGTGAATTGGGCAATCCCATTATTTCCACTTCTATTTATGACGAAGATGAAGTAATAGAATATACCACAGATCCTGAGCTTATTCTTGAAAAATGGGATAAACTGGTAGATATTGTTATAGATGGTGGCTATGGCGGAAATATTCCCTCTACGATCATTGACCTTACTTCGGGAGAGCCGGTACTTATTCGCGAAGGAAAAGGGAATCTAACCATATAAATTATTATTGAATATCCGCTGAGTGTCGTAAAAGTAGTTTTCGGCAACGCTGAACTCCCTATCCATTCCGGTCGGAAGCGACCCGCCAAAGAAACGGTCAGTCTGTAAAGATGGTCGGAAATCGGACTTATTGGAGGAAGAAGCGGAGATAAATTGTTTGAAGATATGAGACATTCAAAAGCCATTCAAACCTATTAAATCCAATTACATTCAATTTAACGAATTTAGCGTTAGGGATTGAAGTGCAAATCCTTTTTGCGAGGATCGAGCAAAAAGATTGAAGCGTAAAGCCCGACCCGCAGGGAAACGCCCAAAAAACGATTAAAATGATCGAAAATAACTAAGAAGTCAATAAAATTCTATGGATTTTCGGTAATGATAATACTCTCAATATGACACTTAAAGGATATTCAAAATTATTATTAGTCAGAATAATGACTGCGTTAATTTGATGCTAAATGAGAACCCTTTGTGAAGATTAAAGCGATTTGCTTTCTATATTAATGCTCAAATTAAAAATTAAACTATGAGTTATTTAAATACAAGTTCTTCAGAAAATGGGGAGCCCATTCAATTATTTTTTGAACAATATGGAGAAGGACAGCCGGTTATCTTAATTCATGGATGGCCGCTTTCTCATCAAATGTGGGAGTATCAAATTCAAACAATTGTAGATGCCGGTTACCAAGTTGTGGCTTATGATCGTCGCGGATTTGGTAAATCAAGTAAGCCATATTATGGTTATGACTACGATACACTTGCTAAAGACCTCAATGATCTTATAGAGGAGCTTGGCCTTAAAGACGTTATTCTTACCGGTTTTTCTATGGGTGGTGGTGAAGTTGCACGATATATAGGAACGTATGGAACCGACAAAGTGGCAAAGGCCGCGCTCATCTCTTCCGTAGCACCCTTTATGCTAAAAACTTCCGACAATCCAGATGGCGTTCCCGAGGAAACTTTTGAAAACTTCAAGAAAAACATCAAAGAAGATCGCCTTGCTTTTCTTAAGGAATTTGGCGATACCTTCGTAAATTATAAAGACAATAAGAAAAATATCAGCGAAGCGCAAATTCATTTTAATTGGAGTATTGCTGCGGGAGCTTCACCAAAGGCAACGTTGGATTGTATAGATTCCTTTGGGAAAACCGATTTTAGAGAAGATTGCAAAAAATTTGACGTTCCCACTTTGATCGTTCATGGAGATGCAGATCAAGTAGTTCCCATTGAAACAGCTGGTCAAGCAGCTTCTAAGATTATAAAAGATAGCACGTACCAGATTATCAAAGGCGCTCCACACGGCTTGGTATTTACGCATACCGAAGAATTCAATACTATTTTCCTGGATTTCCTAAAAAGCTAAAGTGCTTTTATTTTCAATATGACGCATAAAAAAACCGGTCTTTCGACCGGTTTTTATTTTTTTATTGCTGGTGTTGCTTAGTTGCTGCTAGGCTCTTTTGGCATACCATCTTCTATCATTTTGTAGAATTGATCCAATTTAGGAAGCACTACAATACGGGTTCTTCTGTTTCTCGCTCTACCTTCTGAAGTATCATTGCTGGCGATAGGCACATAGTAACTACGTCCTGCTGCAACCATACGTTCTGGTGGAACACCGAATTCATTTTGAAGTACACGCACTACAGAGGTTGCACGTTTTACACTAAGATCCCAGTTATCTTCTATAACCGCAGTTTTAATAGATTGATCATCGGTGTGACCTTCAACCATAAACTCGATATCTGGCTGGTTTTTGACCACTTTTGCCACTTTTCCAAGAACTTCCTTCGCACGGCTGGTCACATCCCAACGACCGCTGTTAAAGAGCAATTTATCAGAAATGGAAACATAGACCACTCCTTTTTCAACATTGATCTCTATATCCTCATCATCAAGATTTCCTATCGCACCTTTAAGGCTTGTAACAAGCGCAAGGGTTACAGAATCTTTCTTGTTAAGCGCATCACGGAACGTTTTGATCTGTAGATCTTTTTCCTTCATTGCTTCAAGGGAACGCTCCAGGTTTTCTGCACCTTTAGTTGAAAGCGTAGTCAAATTACCCTGTGTATCTATCAGGCTGTTGTTAGACTTTCTCAAATCTGAGATCTGATCGCGCAGACTCTGAGTCATGTTTTCTTTTTCCTGAAGACAAGAATTGAGTTTTACGGTAGCCGAATTCAACTCATCCTGCGTCATTTTTTGTTTTGCCTCAAGTTCTCCATATTTCTTGCTAGAAACACAAGAGGTCATTAGAATGAGCGCCGAGGCTACAATCATTAGTTTTCTCATAATTAGCTTTGTTTCAATTTAAAATTTAAAAGTTCAAAAATATTAAAAAATGTCCATATTAAAAATATGTTAACATCATTTTATTGTGAGTATATCAGATTTTTGTGTATAATTTTTTCCCTTTCACAAAATACGACCATACGATGCTCACCTCAGCAAAATAAGTGCCAGTTTTTTTTATGTTGTTTCTCTTTTTATGAATGTCTCGAAATGTACGATAAAAATCCATATGCGCCTTTAAAATTGCAATAGAGTGAGAGGATTTTCCTTCAATTACAAATTTGAGGACGGCAATGCCATCCAGGCACATTCTTAGAAAAATCAGCGCATATACACGCACACCGGGCACATTTTTTAAAAGCGCAAAGAGCGTATTTCTGAAATTCAGAAAGGTTTTCTGGGGATTCATTGTTCCAAGCGTGGCACCGCCCACATGGTAAACGCTGCTATTTGCGATATATTTCACAACAAGTCCCAGCGCATTGATACGCCAGCACAGATCAATTTCCTCTTGATGCGCAAAAAACTGCTCGTCAAGGGCTCCCGCTTCCCAAAAAACCGACTTTCTTACCGCAAAACAAGCTCCGCTAGCCCAAAAGATGCGCGCATTATCATCATATTGACCAGTATCTTTTTCCACCGTGTCAAAAATCCTTCCGCGGCAATAAGGATATCCCAGCGCATCAAGGAAACCACCTGCAGCGCCTGCATATTCAAAATATTCAGGGCGCTTGTAATCGAGTATTTTAGGTTGGGCGGCACCCAGATCACTTTCGGCTTTAAAAGCTTTGATTATGGGAGTGAGCCAGCCTTCGGTGGTTTCTATATCGCTGTTCATTAAAACCAGAAGCTCCTCATCAACTTGCCGTAATGCCAAATTATAACCCCGGGCATAGCCGCCATTTTCAGCATTTTCGATAAGTTGAACCTTCGGGAAATGCGCCCGCAAATACGCAACAGAATCATCTGTAGACGCATTATCAGCGACATAAACTGTAGCTTGGGAAGCGCTATGTGCGATCACGCTGGGCAAAAATTTTGCGAGCAGGTCGCGACCGTTCCAATTGAGTATGACAATAGCCGTTTTCACGTGCGCAAATTACGGGCTATAAATGGGGATTTCCTTTAAAAACCGATATTTTTCTTCGGTATAATCCATCGTGCAATAATAATGCGCATGCCCATTGGTGACCATCAGGTATGTGGCCTGCAATTCTAAATTGTAGCGCGCGATCTGATCAAAAGTGTGCTGGGTTATATTTATTTCTGGTGCTTTGCATTCTACAATAAGATGAATGCTCCCGTCTTTTTTAAAAACCACTACATCGTAGCGTTTTTTAATCTGGTGCAAGGCAATTTCCTTTTCCACATTAATGAGGGAAAATGGATACTTGAGTTCGTGGTGCAAGTACCAGACCACATGCTGGCGCACCCATTCTTCCGGCGTGAGCCGCACAAATTTTTTGCGCACCACGTCAAAAAGGAACAGTTTATTTTCCCTATTTTTGACACGAAAAGAATACTGTGGAAAATTGAGTTCCTGCATGACGCAAAAGTACTAAAATACCCGCGCGATCACCAGAGGAAAAACATATATACCTTTCCCATATTAAACGGAAAATCGCTGTTTTAAGTCGAAAATCGGGCGAATTTGACTGGTTATTAGCCGAATTTCAGTTCATTATAAATACAAAAAACCAAACTATTTGGAAGAAGCAAACCGCATCATCGTAGATCTAAAAAAAAAAGATATCAAACCTATCTATTTTTTAATGGGGGAAGAACCTTATTATATAGACTTTATTTCGGCCTATATTGATCAAAATCTACTTAGCGAGGAAGAAAAAGGTTTCAACCAAACCGTCCTTTACGGCCGCGATGTAAGGCTAGACGAAGTGATCGCGCAGGCAAAACGTTACCCGATGATGGCAGAGCGCCAGGTGGTAATCGTAAAAGAAGCCCAGGATCTGTCACGCGAGATCTTGGCCACTTTCGACAATAAAAAGAACATTCTCGAGGCCTACGCCGAAAATCCTCAGCAGACCACCGTTCTTGTTTTTTGCTACAAATATAAAAAGCTAGACAAGCGTAAAAAAGTTTACAAGAACATCGCCAAAGCCGGGGTGATCATGGAGAGCAAAAAACTCTATGAGAACCAAGTGGGCGACTGGATCAAGAAAGCCATGATCTCGCGCGGCTACACCATAGAACCGAAAGCGGCACTCATGTTGGTAGAATTTCTGGGTACAGACCTGGGAAAGATCAGTAATGAACTTGATAAACTCACGATCGTACTGCCCAAGGGAAGTACGATCACTCCCGCCGTGATCGAGCAGAATATTGGGATCAGTAAAGACTTCAACAACTTTGAACTTCGCAAGGCGGTTGGTGCCCGCGATGTGCTCAAGGCTCACCGAATCATCAATTATTTTTCACAGAACCCAAAAGATAATCCCATGGTGCTTACGATCACCCTTCTTTTTGGTTTTTTTCAGAGCCTTATGATCCTGCACGGGATACCGGCAACCGACAAAAATTCGGTGGCCAAAGCGCTAAAAGTGAGTCCATTTTTTGTGGGAGAATATATTAGCGCGGCAAAAAATTACCCCATGAAAAAGGTGAGCCAAATCATCAACTTGTTGCGTGATGCCGACGTAAAAAGTAAGGGCGTGGGCGCGTATAATCTTTCACAGGGAGATCTGCTGAAGGAATTGCTGGTGAGGATAATGGGGTAATGTCTTGTATACTGTAAAAATTGTATACTGTATAATGTGCTATCGCCAGAAACAGTATACGTTAGACAACATACATTATACAAATTTTCACACTAATTGATAAAAGCCACACTATGCGCTGCGACAATCGCTGCGGTTTCGGTGCGCAGGCGACTGTTGCCCAAGGTTACCGGCTGAAATCCTTTGGAAACCGCAAAATCGATCTCTTCGGGTGAAAAATCGCCTTCTGGACCAATTAACAGTAAAACAGGAGCAGCAGGTTTTAGCTTTTCTTTGAGTGAGAAACGCTGTTTATCTTCTTCACAATGCGCAATAAAACGTTGGCTATTTTTTTCGGCTTGTTCTTCTATAAAAGTTTTAAAGGCTATGGCGTCGTTCAGTTTTGGTAAATAAGCTTTTAGTGATTGCTTCATGGCGCTTTGCAAAATGCGCTCGTAGCGCTCAGGCTTAATGACTTTGCGCTCGCTGTGGTCGCAGATAATTGGCGTGATTTCGGTGATGCCAATTTCGGTGGCTTTTTCCAGAAAAGTCTCGTAGCGATCGTTCAGTTTTGTGGGTGCAACGGCAAGATGCAATTTATATGGTAATTCTTCCTGAGCGGTAACCTCAAGTATTTTCACCTTGCAATTGGATGCACTGGCCTGAATGATTTCAGCTTTATAAAAATTGCCATTTCCGTCGGTAAAATCGAGTATTTCGCCTTCATTTTTACGCAATACTTTTACGATATGTTTGCTCTCGTCTTTCGGGAAAGTGGCTGTCGTGGTCTGTGGGTCGAGGTCTGGGCTGTAGAAAAGTTGCATATATTATAAAATTATAGCGATAAACGGGCTTTTGCCATGGTATTGTTTTCAGTATAGCCGTTCTGGCTGAAACCTGTTGCGCTGTACCTGAGATAACCCACGATTCCCACCATAGCGGCGTTATCTGTGGTGTACTCCAATTTCGGCACAAAAGTTTGCCAACCCAGCTTTTGTTCGGCATCTTTGAGTGCTTTCCGTATTCCGCTGTTTGCGGAAACCCCGCCGCCAATGGCCACTTGTTTAATTCCAGTCTCTTTCACGGCTATTTTCAGCTTATCCATCAAGATTTGAATAATGGTATATTGAATGGAAGCGCAGATATCATCACGGTTTTTAGT
>JBBPYO010000315.1:0-10975 GCA_038199845.1 Flavobacteriales bacterium | reverse complement strand
TCCCAAATCACACATAAGGATTTATTTCCAAATATTCCTTAAAATCTACCATCACTTCAAATTTTAAACAATTTACGCAAAATCTTTGACTCGGTTTGAAAAAGACATAATACTAATCAGCAGTTAAAGCTTGTTCCAAATCTGCAATCACATCATCTACATGCTCCAGACCTACCGAAATACGCACCAGACCATCCGTAATTCCGACTTCATTGCGGTCTTCCTCGCTCAGTTTGCTATGCGTCGTAGATGCAGGATGTGTAACAATCGTGCGCGTGTCGCCCAAGTTGGCAGACAAGGAACACATCTTTATAGCATTAAGGAATTTTCTTCCAGCATCGATACCACCTTTAACTTCAAAAGCCACCACGTTACCGCCTAAGAGCATCTGTTTTTTAGCCACCTCATATTGTGGATGCGATTTTAGGAATGGGTATTTCACCATATTAATTTTCTCATGCTTTTCAAGGAATTCGGCAACTTTTACGGCATTTTCGCAATGTTTTTCGGCCCTAACTGCTAAAGTTTCCAAACTTTTGGAAAGAACCCACGCATTGAATGGCGATAATGCCGGACCGGTATTACGAGCAAAAAGATAGATCTCCCGCATCAGATCAGCCCTGCCCACGGTCACTCCACCCAAAACGCGACCCTGACCATCAATCATTTTAGTCGCAGAATGTATCACCAAGTCGGCACCAAACTTTATGGGTTGTTGTAAATAAGGAGTTGCAAAACAGTTATCCACCACATAAATTAAGTTATGCTTTTTGGCGATAGCACCCAGAAGTTCTAGATCTAGCACGTCTACCGCTGGATTAGTTGGGGATTCTACATAAAGAATTTTAGTCGCGGGCGTGATAAGACTTTCCAAAGTTTCCACTTCATCTACTTTAAAATAGGAAGTGTTGATATTCCATTTGGGAAGGAATTTAGTAAACAACGTATGTGTAGAACCAAAAACCGAGCGCGCCGATACAATATGATCACCACTGTTCAGCAAGGCCGCAAATGTTGAAAACACGGCAGCCATTCCCGTAGCAAAGGCATAACCAGATTCGGCGCCCTCCATTTTACATATTTTATCTACAAATTCGCTGGTATTGGGATTGGTAAAACGGCTGTAAATATTGCGATCTTTCTCTTCAGAAAATGAAGCCCGCATATCTTCTGCATCCTCAAAAACGAAACTTGACGTTAAATACATCGGCATAGAATGCTCTAAAAATTCAGTTCGTTTTATTTGTGTACGTATCGCTTCGGTCTCAAAATGCTTACTCATTCAACTATTGTTATTATTATTCTTATTGACTCTAATGAAAGGCAAAACCCGAAGAGCATTGTCTTTTCAATTTAATATTTTACTAGAAAGGGTATTTAGAAAGATATATTTCGTCTAACTCAACTTGTTTTAGGTTCTTTTATACGTTGCAATTTACAGAATGTGCTTCTAAAATAAATTCAAAATGACGCATTACATATGTCAATTCAATCCTTCACCATTCAAAATTACTTTATACGAAATATCAACTCCCGCCTGCATGGTTATGGAAACCGAACAATATTTTTCGAAACTTAATTTTGCCGCGCGCAGGGCTTTTTCCGATGGGATTTTACCTTCTAAATACACATTTACTATCATTGCTTTGAATGGTTTTGCTCCGCCCACTTCTTCGCGTTCGCCTTCCACTTCCACTTTATAGGAATCTATTTCGAGTTTTTGCTTTCTGAGAATAGAAATAATATCTATCGCGCTGCAACCGCCCACGCCCATTAGCAATAACTCCATAGGACTGGAACCGTTTACTTCTTCGCAAGTTTTGTTGTCGATCAAAACCGGAATTCCCGAAGCGCCTTTTGCCTCAAAAAGATAGTCGCTGTTGATACGGTTTAAGTGTACTTTCATTTCTTAATTATTATTTTTTATTACTATTGTGATTCAAAGCTGAACTGACATTTAACCTTTAAAATTAAGCATTTTAGTCATGAATGTTGGATAATTCAACTCACTTCAAAGAGAAAACCTACAAAGGGGTTTTTCCCGTTGCTCAGAAAACAACCTAAATCGCCGGACAGACACGCACATTGCAGATCACAGACCGAATACTAAGACTTCCAACTGCTAATGCCAACTGAGACTGAAAACTGAAACTACTCCCTTTCTGCCAGCCTTAATATATCTCCAAAAACACCTCGCGCGGTCACGGCAGCACCTGCACCCGCACCTTGAATCACCAACGGATTTTCACCATACGATTCCGTGTAAATTTCAAATATAGAATCACTCCCTTTTACTTGTCCCAAAGCCGAATTTTGTGGTACAGAAACCAATTTTACTTCCAGTTTGCCCCCATTTTCATGGGTAAGATCACCATAAAGTTCGCCGACGTAGCGCAAAACATGAGCTTCATTTTGTTTCTTTTTCCTTTTCTCGAAATCAGCGTCCATTTCATTTAAGCGATTAACAAAATTTTCGACGTCCCCTTTAACTAATGCTTTTGGAACAAGGTTTTCAATCTTCACATCGCTGAATTCATTATGCAGATCCAGTTCGCGTGCCAATATCAGTAATTTGCGTCCCACATCATTTCCGGAAAGATCCTCACGTGGGTCGGGCTCTGTATAACCGCGATCAATAGCTTCCTGTAATACTTCAGAAAACGGTCTATCTTGGACAGAAAATGTATTAAAAAGATAACTTAATGAACCTGAAAATACGCCTTTTATACGCGTTATATTTTCGCCGGAAAGATGTAAAAGCCGTATCGTATCAATAAGCGGCAAGCCTGCACCCACGTTAGTTTCATACAAATAGCGCTTTTGATTTTCGGCTAACGTTTGGCGAAGCTCTGTGTAAAAGTCAAAACCTACTGTATTGGCAATTTTATTGGAAGAAACAAGATCAAAACCGTTCTCCACCAGCGTAATGTAATTCGTTATAAAATCCACACTTGCGGTATTGTCTATCGCTATCAAGTTGGCCAGATGGTTCGCTTTCGCGAAAGCGATAACCTCGTCAACGCCGCCTATTTCAGTCTTTTCAGCCAATTTTTCGGGCCATTTAGCATCGATACCATCACGTTCCAGCAGTACTTTTTTAGAATTGGCCACTGCAAAAATCTGTAATTTTATACCCTTATGTTCGCTCAATTTTTCTGCGGAAGTAAGAATCTGATCTATTAGTGTACTCCCCACCGTTCCGTGGCCGAAAATAGCCAGATTTACCCTTTTAGCAACGCCAAAAATCTCCCCGTGCATCACATTGAGCGCTTTG
Organism: Flavobacteriales bacterium; assembly: GCA_038199845.1. GTDB lineage: Bacteria > Bacteroidota > Bacteroidia > Flavobacteriales > Flavobacteriaceae > Leeuwenhoekiella. Next base: position 7,701 of record JBBPYO010000315.1, on the reverse strand, counting down.
TGGAGTTGCTTATGTTTAAGCACCACACTCACGTTCTTCCCAGTAATTGTATTGTTGAATAGCAAAGGCACAATACCATTTTTAATAAGTGCGCTGTAAGGTTTGTGAAAAGTACTCAGATCCTGACCAATAATACTGACCACAGAAACAGCATCGATCACTTCAATTCTGTTCACATCGCGGTTGTAGAAATCTGTTTCAAATTCCTGCTCTAGCGCGATTACCGCGCGGTTGGCATCGCTCGCATCAACGACTAGACCGATCCCGCGCTCTGAAGATCCCTGTGAAATAATACTCACGCTGATATTCTGACTGCCCAGCGCCCTGAAAATACGTGCGTCTATTCCAGCTCTTCCTAATAGTCCGCGGCCTTCAAGATTGATCAGCGCCATATTTTCAAGCACCGAAAGCGACTTGATGCCCTCTGTTTCGGTTTGCGCGGTAATTAGCGTTCCGGAATCTTCGGCATTGAACGTATTGAGAATACGTAATGGAATGTTTTTTTCCAATAGTGGAATAATCGTTTTCGCGTGCAAAATAGTCGTGCCGAAGTTCGCCAGTTCATTGGCTTCACCAAAACTGAGCTGCGTGATCTTTTGCGCATCGGGAACCAGATCTGGATTGGCAGTGTAAATCCCATCCACATGGGTATAATTCTGCAGTTCTGAAGCGTCCAGGTAATTGGCCAGCAGCGCCGCGGTATAATTGCTGCCGTTGCGACCTAGCGTTGTCGTGTGATTATCTGTATTAGAAGCTATAAAACCGGTAACTATATTTACGGTATCGCCGTTATGTTTTGTAAAATGACGCAACACATTTTCCTTGGAAATCTTATCTAAAGGATGCGCGTTACCGTACACGTCATTTGTTTTTATAAGTTCTCGGGAATCTGTAAAACGAGCTTTGATCCCTTTGTTTTTCAACAATTGCGTAATGAGTTTTACAGAAATGATCTCACCATAGGAAAGTACCTCATCCTTAACGCGCGGACTATAATCGTGCAATAAACTCACGCCTTCAAAAAGCTTGTTAAGCTTGTCAAATTCTTCGCTTAGATCCACTTCATAATCACCTTGCTGATAGTCTTTGAACGCTTTTAATTGATGTTTATATTCCTCTCCCGTGCGTGCTTGATTGAGAATGGATTCCAACTCATCTGTAGCCCCGCCTCGTGCGGAAAGCACAACGGCTATACGTTCTTTATTCTTGATTTTTCGTTCTAATATCTCCACTACGGTAGAAATCCCCTTTCCGTTTGCGAGCGATTTTCCGCCAAATTTAACCACTTTCAGCTTTTTATTGGCTCCATGTTCTTGAAAAATGGGCGCCAGCAACTGTTCCAGCTGTTCAAATTCGATTAAAAAAGCATCATGACCGTGCACGGAATTGATTTCACCATAGGTCACATTATTCTTTACTTGCGCCAGCTGTTTATAGGTGTCACGGTTTTCTTCCGGCGTAAAAAACAGGTCAGAATCCACCCCAATAATATGAATATTTGCCGCGACTTTTTCCAAAATCTCAAATGGATTGTCCAGATCGCGGGTCACATCAATGGTTTTGAGCAACTGGTTCATGAGTTTATAGGCCGAAACCTGAAAACGGTCCTTCAACTTTGTGCCGTGATGATCCAGCCAACTTTCGACATTAAAAATCTTCAGGTCTGGATTTGTGCTGCGCTGAAATTTATTTTTGAATGACTCCGGCGTGCGGTAGCATAACATCGCATGCATACGCGCGTCGTGCACCGGCTGACTACTGTTGAGTAAGATCTGTTCCTGAATCTGGCAATTCGCGATAAGCCAGTCAGTTGATTTCCAATCTGATGCGACGGGGATCAAATGCTGCGTCAACTTTGGCCGTAAAGCAGCCATTTCCCATGCAATACCGCCGCCCAGCGAACCGCCAATAATGGCAAAAAGCTTCTGAATTTTTAGTATTTCGAGTCCTTTCAAGAAGATTTCCGCGATATCGCGTGCTACAAAATCCTTATAGTTTTCGATTAAAAAACCGTCATAACCATTGCCGGGAATATTAAAGGAAATAACGGTATACGTTCTCGTATCAATACATTTACCGTCTCCTACAATACTGTTCCACCAGCCGTCGTCGCCCGCCACGTGCGAGTTCCCGGTAAGTGCATGATTGACGAGAATAACTGGCGCGCTTTGCAAAGGCTGCCCAAAAAGCTCGTAACTCAACGGAAGATCAAGCGTATAACCCGATTGCGTTGTAAAATTATCTATTGAAATTGTTTTCAATTTATCCTATTTATATGCCGATTTCAGGCGTTTTTGACTGATTTACCGCGATTTTCAAAGCAAACTTCAGTTTTAAAATTGTTATTTAAAGATCTGATAGGTTGTTGCATGAAGACCTGACAGGTTTCAAAAACCTGTCAGGTCTGCTTAACCATTAACATGCTTTAATTGACGAACACTTCTTTATCTATAAATGTAAAAGCGGTCTTTAGATCCGTTTTAAGATCTTCAACATCCTCAATTCCTACAGAAAGTCTGATAAGATCTCTAGTTACACCGGCAGACTCCTGCGCGGCATCATCAAGTTGCTGGTGTGTGGTACTTGCCGGGTGAATGATGAGTGATTTGGTATCGCCAATATTGGCCAGCAACGAGAAAATTTTCGTTTCATCGGCGACGGTTTTTGCACTTTCAAAACCTCCTTTTACACCAAAGGTAACAATTCCACTTTGCCCATTCGGTAAATATTTTTTGACCAGATCGCTATAAGCGCTACTTTCAAGACCAGGATAATTCACCCAAATCACTTCTTCCTGATCCTGCAACCATTTTGCCAGATTTAGCGCATTTTCGCTGTGTTTTTTCATTCTGATCTCCAGCGTTTCCAGTCCTTGAATGATCTGAAATGCATTAAATGGACTCAAAGCAGCGCCGTGATCGCGCAGTCCTTCCACTCGAACTTTGGCGATAAAAGCTGCTTCACCCAGTGCATCGTGATAAACAAGGCCATGGTAGCCTTTGGAAGGTTCTGTGAATTCGGGGAATTTCCCGCTTGACCAGTCAAAAGTTCCCGCATCGATTATCACGCCGCCCAGCGAAGTCCCGTTACCGTTAATGTATTTGGTAAGTGAATGGATCACGATATTTGCGCCATGCTTTATGGGATTGAGCAACGCGGGTGAAGCTACAGTATTATCAACAATAAGCGGAATCCTATGCGCTTTCGCGACCGCGGAAATCGCCTCAATATCTAAAACATCCAACTTGGGATTGCCCAGGGTTTCTATAAAGATTGCACGTGTATTTTCCTTAATGGCAGCATCAAAATTTGAAGCTTCAGAGGGATCTACAAAAGTTGTATCAATACCGAATCTGGGTAGGGTAACGCTCAATAAATTGTAGGTTCCACCATATAAACTACTGGAAGAAACGATGTGATCGCCCGACCTGAGAAGGGTGAGCAAAGCTGTATTAATGGCCGCCATTCCAGAAGCTGTGACCACCGCGCCAATGCCACTTTCTAGTGCCGCAAGACGTTGCTCAAGAATGTCATTAGTGGGATTGTTGAGTCGGGTATATATATTGCCTGGTTGAGAAAGGTTGAAGAGTGCCGCAGCGTGGTCTGCATTGTCAAATACATATGCTGTGGTCTGGTAAATAGGGACTGCGCAGGTACCGCCATTTTTTGTGGTGTCGTGCCCCGCATGCAAAGCCTGGGTTGCAAATTTTTGTGTGCTCATTTTTTTTGTTTTTGAGTTAATAATTAATTAAATCAAAAAGCTGAGATTTTGCGATCTAAAAATAGATATAGACGATTGGGTTTCCATTTTGATGAAAATCTATTCGGCTAAGGTTAAAAACAAAACAATATGTTTTTAACTGTCTCATTGAAAAATGTTAAAAGAAAATCAGGAGTGGAACAATTCTGCGAAGAGAAAGAGTTCTTTCGTTATCTATCCACTACATACATAAACATATGAACTGGGTAGAATTTAGCACCTTCTTTCATTTGAGAAAGGGTTGCTAAGGCGTCATAGGGTCTATCCCTCGGCCTTTCTTGATAACATTGTCAATATGCTTTTGAACGTAAGTGTAAAGGTTACAAAACGTTTTTGATTAATGCAAAGGAATTAGGTTTATTTCAGCACACGATCCAAAAAAACTTATTATCTCGATCCAAATCGAATTACCACATCATATTAAACGTGTACGACTAAGAAGTCATGTCGATCTTTTTCAGCACTCATAAAATATTCAAAAATAGGCGTCTTAAATTTTGTATTCTTTATTAATAATATACATTTGTTATGATATTGAGGAAAATTTGACTGATTGCAACCTCTTGTCCTTTCGCGATAGCTCGAGATAGGATCTGCCTAATTTTAAGGCAGATACTGAAACAAATTCAGTATAAAAAATGCTAAAGGCAGTATATACTCCAAGGCAGGTTTTAAGTCAAATCCCAATTTTACTGTATTTCAAACGTTTACTAAAGATTTAAATATGCCCTATTTATTTACCTCAGAAAGTGTTTCTGAAGGACACCCAGATAAAATTGCAGATCAGATCAGCGACACTCTTCTTGATAATTTTCTCGCTTTTGACCCAGAATCAAAAGTAGCTTGCGAAACCCTTGTCACCACCGGTCAAGTTGTGCTTGCCGGCGAAGTAAAAAGCAACACATATATTGATGTACAAACCATTGCGCGCGATGTCATCAATGACATTGGATACACAAAGGGCGATTACAAATTCAGTGGTGACAGTTGTGGTGTGATATCGCTTATTCATGAGCAGTCACAGGATATTAACCAAGGCGTGGACCGCTCTTCAAAGGAAGAACAAGGCGCCGGCGATCAAGGAATGATGTTTGGCTACGCAACCAAAGAGACCGAAAATTACATGCCGCTCGCACTTGATATTTCTCATCGGATCATGATTGAACTTGCCAAATTGCGCCGCGAGGAAAATGAGATTAAATACCTCCGCCCGGACGCTAAGTCGCAGGTGACCATAGAATATTCTGACGATAACGTGCCGCAAAAAATTGTAGCGATTGTTGTTTCAACGCAGCATGATCCCTTTGACGAGGATGATAATAGGATGTTGGCAAAAATCAAGGAAGATATTATCAAAATATTGATCCCGCGGGTACAAAATTCACTTCCGCAGGAATTGGCAAAATTATTCAACGACGATATTACATACCACATAAATCCCACAGGAAAGTTTGTAATCGGTGGTCCACATGGTGATACCGGTCTTACCGGCCGCAAAATCATTGTGGACACTTATGGCGGAAAAGGTGCGCACGGTGGTGGTGCTTTCTCTGGCAAAGACCCGAGTAAAGTAGACCGTTCTGCGGCATATGCAGCGCGACATATCGCTAAAAATCTAGTTGCTGCCGGAGTGGCTGATGAAGTTTTGGTACAGGTTTCTTATGCGATTGGCGTTGTTGAACCCACTTCCATTTTTGTGGATACCTACAATGCTAAACATGTAGATTTTTCAGACGGCGAGATTGCCAAAAAAGTGCGCGGACTTTTTGATATGCGTCCTTCAGCCATCGAAAAAAGATTGAAACTGCGCAACCCTATTTATCGCGAGACTGCGTCTTACGGGCATTTAGGCAAAACACCACAGACCATTACGAAGATTTTCGAAAGTCCATATTCTGGTAAAGTGACCAAAGAAGTGGAACTTTTTACTTGGGAAAAATTGGATTATGTGGATAAGGTGAAAGAAGCTTTCAACCTATAATTCAAAAACTGCCTAAAACAGGTCAGAAATGGCCATTTTCAGTATAAAATCAGCGTTGAAGATCAACTCCGGCGCTGATTTTTTTATTCGTACTGTTGAGGAAAACACTCAAAAAATGGCTTAAAAGACCAAAAAATGGTAAATTTAGGGTATAAATCGATCGATCATGGAAACTACGTACTGCGCAAAAAACTTCAATTTGATATCGAAAAAGCAGATTATACGCTGCTTAAAAAAATAAACGTCCTTATTTCAGATTTTGAATATCAACAAGAACAGGATCGCCTAATGAAAGAATCTGAAGACGATATTAAGGAAGGGCGGGTGCATACTCAAAACCAGATGGATATTTTGATAAAGAGCTGGAAACATGAGTAATCCCATAGTCTGGACTACACGTGCTTCTAAAGATTTAAAAAAGGTTTTTGATTTTTCCAAAGAACTATATGGGGTTGAAAAAGCCGAAAAAATCACCTTAGAAATAAGAAAACACACTGAAATTCTTGAAAACTCGAAGATGAATTTTGAAAAAATCGGGGAAATAGATGAATTTTTTGAGCATTTAAAAAATGATTACAGAAAACTGATCTAGCATGACTACAAAATCACCTACCGCTTAGGTCCATCAGCAATCTACATCACCCGCATTTCTGACACCCGACAAGAACCAAAAAAGAACTTATAAATGGCATTACTCCTTATACGCAACGACAAAAATTACGAATCTTGGCTTAGCGCCATCAAGAAAATAGATTCAGATTTTCCGGTTTTTACTCCAGAAAGTGTTAAAAACAAGAGCGATATCAAAATGATCTTAACCTGGAAAGCGCCACACGGAAGTTTTGAAAATTACTCAAAAGCAGAAGTTATCGGTTCATTGGGCGCTGGTGTAGATCATCTTTTTGAAGATCCAAGTCTGCCCGAAAATATTAAAATGACCCGTATTGTTGATGAAAACCTCATCGGTGATATGCAGGAATTTGTGTTGGCACTTGCGCTTAATCATTGTAAAAATCTTAAAACCTATACTAAATTTCAGCAAGAACACACGTGGAAACCTGTTCCTTACAAACGTGTGGCCAATGTTACTGTTGGGATAATGGGATTGGGTGTTTTGGGAGAAGCGGTGGCAAAAACTTTACATCAAACCGGATTTAAACTTACGGGCTGGGCAAATTCAAAAAAAGATATTGAGGGCCTTAAGAGTTTTGCTGGTGATGCCGAGCTGAATGATTTTTTGGCTACCGCCGAAATTTTGGTCTGCTTGCTTCCGCTAACCGAAAAAACCAAAGAGATTTTAAATAAAAAGCTATTTGACAAACTCCCTGAAAACGCATATCTCATCAATGTTGCCCGTGGAGGTCATCTTGTGGATAATGATTTATTGGACTCTTTAAAAAATGAGAAACTAAGCGGTGCAGCGCTAGATGTTTTCCATACGGAACCGCTGCCCGAAGAACATCCATTTTGGAAAAATGATAAAATACTGATTACGCCGCACACGGCTAGCAAAAGCGATCCTGCCTCAATCGCAGACCAGATAGTTGACAATTATAACCGACTTCAGAATGGTAAAGAACTGAAAAACACCGTTTCTAGGGCTAAAAACTACTAAAAAAGGGTGTTTTTGATTGATTTTCACAGTTTTAGGGGATTGTTGGATCGTGAAATTGCTGAATTGTTGAATTGTTGAATTGTTTAAATGTTTAAATGTTTAAATGAAAATATAAAGCGTCTGAGATACCTCTTATAGTTTGAACGATGGAATCAATTACTTCAATAATGTGAGTTGTTGGCAATAAAAAAACTTATCAATTTTACTCTCAAGCTTCAAATCAAAGAATCCGAAATTGTAATGGTAATTCTTCGTTGCTAATTTATAACTGTAAACTGATCAATCTTAATTATTTTTCAATTAGATGGAGCTTCGCTCAAGCTGACTGGCGCGTCAGGTATTATA
>JBBPYO010000314.1:0-5338 GCA_038199845.1 Flavobacteriales bacterium | reverse complement strand
TATTGAGCCATTTTCCGATTACAAAACGTAAAATACTGCCCAGACCGCCACCCATAAAGACGAGCACTAATTGTCTCATTGAACTTGCGTTTGTAGATTAGGATTGTCTAGGTCGTCTTGCGAGCGAATTGGGATAAAGATTTCTGTAAGCCATTCTGCCGGGTTAGGCACTTCTTTGGGATCGTTCACATAAATGGCAAACATGCGGCTGTCATCAGGAATTATATAACCATTATCTGTAACATATTGCATTCCTTGAGCAATGGCCTCGTTGAGATTTTTATAATTTCCTTTTAATGTCGTCTTTATAACCGTTTGCGCAGGCATAAAACCTGAAAGTACATTGCTGTTATCTGGCACGATTACACGCGTTGTGGTAGGGATGGCGCAGGATATAATGGTGGTATTACTGGTTTGGTTATATGCATTATAAATAGTCATGGGACGACCTGCCCTGGTGATATTGTTCTGCTCCATATAATTGATCACGCTTGGCATTAGCTGGTTCACTTTTTGGGGAATTGCCTCTAGAGAAGCGGCCGTGGTGCTGTACATATAATAACCGCCACCATATTGCGTAACCCCGTCTACGTTTATGTTGTATTCCTGCAATTCTTTTTCTACGGTCTCCTGTAACCCGGAAAGACCTTCAGTAAGCATATTACGGATATCTGTATCAAAATCTACCTTAAAAATACTTTGATACGCTTTATCCATCAGTCCGTGCTCGCCCTGCATGCCCCAGATCACTTTAGTACCTTCGTTTACCTTTTCAAATCTCCAATACACGTTTGCATCGCGATATCCCGCTGGAGTCTGGAAATTAATCAGCTGTTTAATGGACTGGTTCGGGATTACTTCCGTGGTTTTGATGGACCCGTCCCAATCTTTTCCGTTCCAGCTAGCGCTAGCGCCTTCACCACTTGTTTTTTCGGGAAAATTAAAAACCATTGTACTGTCATTTTTTTTCCACGGACCCCAGTTTTCCCAGGTTTGATAATCATTTACCTTCTTGAAAACAACGGGAACGGGAGCTTCAATAATTTCACTTTTTTCGATCTGAAAGTTTCCATCTTTGGTTGCAAAATAGAGCGCCCCACCAATAAATACGAGAAGCAGTAAAAAAAATAGATATTTGATTATTTTCATGATGACATGGTTATTGTGCTAATATAAGTGATTTAAGCGTTAAAATAGCCGTTCATTATAGAGATACGGAAGGATTTGAACACGTTTTAAGGGTAAACGGGCTATTCTCTATTTATTTATAACGGTCTTAATAAGGAATAAAAGACCTATAAAAGCTAGAAAGCAGATAAGAACCCACTTACTTCCTTTATAATATTTTTGATGTAGGCGCTTATCGCCGATGTAGCTGTAGGTAATGAGGATCACGAAAGCGATAATAAAGAGAATGGCGAAGATCCATTGGCCTGTGGTAAACATTTCTATTGATTTTTGTCAAATTTACGCTATAAACCCATAATAAGATTAAAAAGGAGATTGCTTCTGTCACTTGATGCCATAAAGTCTGCAAACTGGACAGTTCAAAAAGTTGGGAGCGCATCTTTAAAAAGATAAATACATTTCCTTTTCACCTAAAAGCCAATTTAAACCAACAGTATTCTATGAAAACGAATTTCGCGTTAGGGATTAAATAAAATCTAAATATACCTCACGAAGGGAGTCTTTTTGCGAGGCCGAACTAAAAGATTGCAGCGGAAAGCACGCCCCGCAGGGTAACGCTCAAAAACCCTTAATATGGCAGAAAATGGTCAGGAAGTGAATAAAACGCGATGGCTTTTTGATAGAGATAACATGTTCTTAAGACACATTGCGGATATTCGATCTTGAAAAAAAAACGGCTAATTTAGGCAGAAATCGTCCTTAATTAGCCGTTTTTTCGATATATAGATTCTTAATTTATTTCACTTCATAGCGCCAGTTAAAAGGATCGTCGGCAATGTTAGCCTGAATTTCTTTCAATTGGTTTTTTAATTGTGTAGCGTAAGAACTATCGAGTTTGGGAAGTTCAAAATCTTCCTCTTTGTAGCCAAAACCTACAATAGGATTAATTGTGGCCGCGGTACCTGCGCCAAAAATCTCTTTCAGTTCGCCTTTACGTGCAGCTTCTACGATTTCCTGCACTTTTACCGGGCGAACCTCTACTGGAATGCCTTTACTTTCGGCCAGTTCAATAATACTTTTCCGAGTTACACCGTCCAGAATTCGATCACTGATGGGCGCGGTAATAAGTGTGTCGCCTACGCGAAAAAACACGTTCATCGTACCTGCTTCCTCAAGGTATTCGTGTGTACTGGCATCGGTCCAAACCACTTGCTGATAGCCTTTTTCTTTGGCCAGTTCAGTAGGATAGAATTGAGCGGCATAGTTTCCGGCAGCTTTTGCAAAGCCCACACCGCCGTTTGCAGAGCGGCTATACGTATCTGCAAAAAGTACCCGCACTTCGCCAGCATAATAAGCCTGTGCAGGAGCGCAAATAATCATAAAACGATATGCATTGGAAGGTGAGGCAGATACGCCATTTTCCGTTGCGATGACGAATGGTCTGAGGTACAATGAATTTTCAATCCCAGTCTTGATCCAGTCTTTTTCAAGTTTTAAAAGCTCATTTATTCCGTCAAAAAAATAATCCTTTGGAAAAGCGGGCATCGCAAGACGTTCAGAAGATTTATTGATACGTTCAAAATTTTGATCTGGTCTAAACATCCAGATTTTACCGTCTTTATCCTTGAAGGCTTTCATACCTTCAAAAACGGCCTGACCGTAGTGAAATACTTTTGAGGCGGGATCCATTTGCATAGGACCATACGGCACTATTTCGGGAGTTTGCCAGGCGCCATCTTTATAATCGCAGACAAACATATGGTCTGTGAAAACGGTGCCAAAAGAGAGGTTTTTAAAGTCCACCTCGTCTATTTTAGAATGTTTTGTTCGGGTAATCGATATGGTTTCAGTCATGATTGCATATTTGTAGCGTACAAATTTATCATTTTCCTCAAGCTTCCATACTCCTGAAATGATTAATTTTAAACCTTGGATCAATTTTAAAAATTTTCGACCATGAAAAAAACAGTTTTAGTGCTTGCTTTCACCACGCTTATGCTGGGTTGCAAGGATAAAGAAAACCAAGAGCGCATGTCACAGGCGCCCACGCCCGTCATCACAGATACTGAAACCTTGTATGGCGAAGATTTTACAAATGTCAAAATCCTGAGCCCAGATCAAGTGGCTGATATTTATAATAACTTAAAACCGGGAGATACCGTAAATGTTACTTTTAAAGCTCCAGTACAGGCCGTATGTAAGGAAAAAGGCTGCTGGATGCAGGTAGATGTGGGAAACACAGATCCCGTAATGGTACGTTTTAAGGATTACGGTTTTTTTGTACCAAAAGATATTGAAAATAAAGAGGTGACTGTACATGGTATGGCCTTCATATCTGAAATAGGGGTGGAGGAGCAACGCCATCTGTTAGCAGACGCTGGTAAAGATCAGAAGGCAATAGATGCAATTACAAAACCCGAGCGCAGTATGAGTTTTACGGCAGACGGAGTTAAAATAGCAGAATGAAACGTAAAATTGTAGCCACTGCCGATGGTTCTACAACCATACAACTGGAAGATTGGAACGAGCAGTACCACTCTATGCATGGCGCAATACAAGAGGCGCGGCATGTTTTTTTAAAGACCGGTCTGGACCACTGGCGTAAAGAAAACGCAGAAAAAAGGGGAATCCATATTATGGAAATCGGTTTTGGTACCGGTCTGAATGCGCTGCTCACTGCAATGCATTTGGCTGAAAGCGACTTAATTACTCATTATAAAGGGGTGGAAGCTTATCCGGTTGCCCCGGAAGAAATCGACCAACTTAATTATGTCGATCAATTAAAACGTCTTGATTATACTGCGTTTTTTCAACAGATGCACGATTGTCCCTGGAGCGAAGAGAGCATGTTGTCAAGTCATTTCCATTTACTCAAGTTGAAGGAGCGTTTTGAAGATTTGAAGGAAAGAGATAGCGCATATGATCTTATTTACTTTGATGCATTTGGCGCGCAGGTTCAGCCCGAACTTTGGGATACGGTAATTTTTAAAAAAATGTATGACGCACTGAAAGTTGGTGGGATTTTGGTAACCTATTCAGCAAAAGGAAGCGTGCGCAGGGCAATGCAGGAAGTAGGATTTACGGTAGAACGTCTTCCTGGCCCACCAGGAAAAAGGGAAATGTTGCGAGCTGGGAAAGGTTAGGTAAAGTTGTAAACTGTAGATTGTACAATGTAAACTGTACATCGATTTTCTGCTACAAGACATTACAATCTACCGTCACTTCGAGTGCACGACGGAAGGAGCGTGTATAGAAAAGCTTTGTACCAAAAAAGTTGTATTCTGTAAATTGTATACTGTACACTGATTTTCTGCTTGAAGACATTGTACAACTTACATTATACAAAATACAAAACCCTTCAAACCCTACCTTTTCACCTCAATAACCTCCAGATTATCTATTTTACTGCCGTCTATGGTGAAGCGTAACATGGTACGTACATTATGAAAACCATGTTTGCCGATGGCGCCGGGATTCATGTGCAATAAATTGAGTTTTTTATCTGGCATTACCTTTAGAATGTGGGAATGGCCACAGATAAAAAGTCGGGGCGGATTGGCTCTGATCTCTTCTCTGATCGCAGGGGAATACCTGCCTGGGTAGCCGCCTATATGTGTGATCCATACGTCTACATTTTCACAGAAAAATCTATTGTTCAGCGGAAATTCATTGCGTATCGTCGTATCATCAATATTGCCATAAACCGCTTTTAGAGGTGCTTTTTTTTGTAATGCATCAGTAACGGCAAGATCTCCTATATCGCCGGCATGCCATATTTCATCAGCATTTGCCGCATGTTTTAAGATGTGTTCATCCATGTAACTGTGAGTATCGCTGAGCAGCAGTATTTTTCGCATGAAAACATGGATTTAAAAGTGGATTGAGAACGCCTATAAATGGCAAAAAAATGTCTATTTCCATGCAAAGATGTACCTTTGTGGGCTTAATTACAAATGAGAAGCTTGCGTTATTTTATTGAAATCACCTATGATGGAACGCCGTATCACGGTTGGCAGCGCCAGCCTAATGCCATTAGCGTTCAGGAAAAGCTTGAAGAAGCCTTGAGTACACTCTTGCGCAGGAATCTAATCCTTACCGGTGCCGGCCGTACGGATACAGGAGTGCATGCACACCAACTTTTTGCACATTTTGACAGCGACGGGGAGATAGACAAAGAACATTTAAAATTCAGGCTGAACCGTTATCTGCC
>JBBPYO010000313.1:0-3502 GCA_038199845.1 Flavobacteriales bacterium | reverse complement strand
GTTACGTCCAAAGTGGTGGTCATACCCAATGATCACTTTTTTTGCATGCAGCTGATCTACTAAAATATCTTTGACATACGCTTCGGCAGAAAGACGTGAAAAATCAAGCGTAAAAGGATGGATAATAAGATGGTCAAGACCGGTTTTTTCAAGAAGTCTTTTACGCTCCTCGATGGTATTTATAAGCTTAATGTCTGCATTTTTCTGCACTACCATACGCGGATGCGGAAAAAAGGTAAGCACAGCCGACTCTAAATCACTGCCCTGAGCACTTGCAATTAAACGCTGTATGATTTTTCGGTGACCCACGTGTACCCCGTCAAATGTGCCAATGGTTACCACGGTGGATTTCTTGCCGTCAAATTCTTGTGCAGATGGATAGGTTTTCAAATCAATTGCCGTTATATGTATTCATGGTTGTATTAATATCTTCGGAAATAAAACTGAAGATTGCCTTGCTCGAGGTGTCCAAACGTTCTGGAAGATCTTTCTGCTCCTCTTTGTCCCATGCACCCAGCACATAATCTATTTGTTTTCCTTGACTGAAACGGTCACCTATACCAAAACGAAAGCGGTTGTAATTGCTCGTCATGAGTTGGTTCTGTATGTCTTTGAGACCATTATGACCGCCGTCGCTACCCTTGGTCTTGATCCTGATAGTGCCAAAATCAAGATTGAGATCGTCTGTTACCACAAGTAAATTCTCTAAACTTATTTTTTCCTTTTGCATCCAGTAACGTACCGCCTTACCGCTTAGGTTCATGTAAGTATTAGGTTTGAGAATTAGGACCGGTCTGCCTTTTATTTTAGTCTGTGCGATATCGCCCAACTTATCTGTGGACCAGGTTACCTTTTGCGCTTCCGCGAAAGCGTCAACGATTTTAAAGCCTATATTATGACGGGTTTCTTCATATTTAGGGCCAATATTGCCCAAGCCCACGATCAAAAATTTTTTCATTGATGCTTCCGTTATGTCGGCCCTCGCATCTCTCTCTTTAAAAAGCTTACTGAATAAGGCTGACATATTATTATAGTTGTATTAATATATATTACTGGGTTACAAATTTAAGGTTTTGGGCCAGAAAACAATCCCAGTGTGTTCATTTTTGGTTAAAGGACAAAAAAACACCCGCCCAAGTGATATGGACGGGTGTTTTTATTGTTATAAGGCAAAGACTGTTAGGTTTACTCTTTGCTTTCTTCTGCATCTTCAGCAACTCCTTCTGCACCTTCTTCTCCCTCTTCGCCTTCTTCCTCATCTTCGAGGTCTTCAACGATATTACGAGAAGTACGTACTTGACATACCACGGTATTGTCTGGGTGAAGGTATTTCCAATCGCCCGTCTCAATTTCGGTAATATAAAGTTTGTCACCAATTTTAAGTGGCGCTATATCTGCCACTACAAAATCGGGAAGATTCTTAGGCAACGCTTTTACGCGCAATGTACGGTAGGTTTTACGCAGTACACCACCGTTACGAACACCTCGGGAACTACCCTCATAGTGAACCGGGATGGTCATAGTAACCTCTTTACCTTCAAAAATCTGGTAAAAATCGATGTGCAAGATACGATCTGTCACCGGGTGAAACTGGATATCTTGAAGGATGGCCATAAAGGTCTCCCCATTAAGTTCCAAAGTCGCGGTGTGCGCGTCTGGAGTGTAAACCAAATGTCTAAACGCAAGTTCTGGTGCGTTAAAATGCACTGGTTCATCCCCTCCGTAAAGTACGCAAGGAACCTCTCCAGCATTACGTAGGGCCTTAGTTGCCTTTTTGCCCACGCTTTCTCTTTTAGATCCTGTGATCGTGATTGACTTCATTGTTTATATATAAAAATTAATAATTCCTTCTTTTCAATCCCCCTCCTTCCCATCCACCTAAGGATGATAATATTATTACCGAGTAAAGCTCCCCTACTTCTGAGGGGATGGGAGGAGGATTTACATTATAAATTTTGACGCAATGCTTGTATTGGTATGCACTCGGTGCATTACATCAGCAAAAAGCGGGGCGCAGCTTACCACACGTATTTTACTGCTTTTTTTCTTAAGTGGAATACTATCTGTTACGATAAGCTCTTCCAACTTACTATTTTCAACGCGCTCGTAAGCGTCTCCACTTAGAATGGCGTGTGAACATATGGCGCGTACGCTAAGCGCCCCTTTTGCCATCATAAGATTTGCCGCTTTGGTAAGCGTTCCCGCTGTGTCAACCATATCATCCACGAGTACTACATGACGGCCGGTTACCTGGCCTATCAACTCCATATGCGAAATAATATTAGCCTTTTCCCGTTGCTTGTAACAAATCACAACATCGCTCTTCATCGCCTTAGAATAAGCATAAGCTCTTTTTGATCCTCCCATATCTGGAGACGCAATCGTGAGGTCTGTTAAATTCAAACTGTTTAAATAAGGGAGAAAAATAGTAGAGGCAAATAAATGATCTACCGGTTTTTCAAAAAATCCCTGTATCTGATCTGCATGCAAATCCATCGTTATGATACGTGTGGCTCCAGCTGTTTCTAGCAAATTTGCGATAAGTTTTGCCGCAATAGGAACCCTTGGCTTATCTTTTCTATCCTGTCTGGCCCAACCGTAATATGGTATCACCGCCGTAATATGTCTAGCCGAAGCGCGTTTTGCAGCATCAAGCATAAGCAACATTTCCATGAGGTTCTCACTACTGGGCATTGTAGATCCTATTAAAAAGACCCGCGACCCTCTCACACTTTCTTCAAAAGAAGGTTGAAACTCCCCATCGCTGTAGGTAGAGGTAATGATCTTACCTAGTTCCTGCCCATATTCTTTTGCAATTTTTTCCGCAAGGACCCTACTCTGAGTACATGCAAAAATTTTAGCTTGTGGATCGGTCAATGACATTCTTTACCTGGTTTTGCTTGGTCCTTTTTTAAAAGGAGGTGCAAATTTAAAAATTAAGTTTTGATCAGCGCTTATTTCTTTGAAATATTATTGTTTAAATCAATTAATTTTCTAATTTTGCCGAAGATTTAAGTAATGTCATTTTTACCTTTTGCCTCGGTGGCGGAATTGGTAGACGCGCTGGATTCAAAACCCAGTTCTTACGAGTGCGGGTTCGATTCCCGCCCGAGGTACATCAGCAACCTGTTAATCAATTGATTAACAGGTTTTTTTTGTTTTCATAAATAATAGCGGATTAATAAAAAAAAAGTCGTTTTCTGCTGCTTTTTGGTCTCTATTCTTCTTTTAAGGTGCTGAATAGGTATGTTTAAAGAGTATCATCTAAATTTTAAGATAAACGGAAGACTTGAAACCTTCTTTGAGCGCATAGTTAAATTATTCCTGAGGATCAATTCTACCATCAAAAAGTACTGGTTTGGTTTAATTATCTTCAAATCCATAATTTTCGACAATTTTTTTCATTAAAATCTGAATCTTAGTGGTCCATTAATACAAATTATTCGATAGCTTTCCTATCATATTACAGATAATTCTTCAAATCTTAAGTTCTAGAGCGACC
>JBBPYO010000312.1:0-4179 GCA_038199845.1 Flavobacteriales bacterium | reverse complement strand
CCTTTTAGATTTGGCAAAATATTTTTAAAAGATTTTTCCCTAATTTTTATTTCTTCTAAAGGCTTCCCGTTTTTTCCAAAATAATACTTATTCCTTACCGAATAGCGGGCCGGTCTTGTTCTCCCATAACTTGTTTCTGCCTTTTGTTCTGGCCTTACTTTTACAGATGGTTTACTCAAAAAAAGATAATCATCACTTTGAAAATAAATGATACTATAACCTAAAAGAACCTCTCCTTTATTTGTTGAAAAATCATTAAGGATATACTTATATTTTCCAAAGTCATATGTATAGATATCAAGCCTAGGCAATACGAAAACTTCCATATCATCTTTATGCACCTTAATTTCTACTTGTCCTTTTACCACGTTATACTTAAGATAAACATCGAGCAATTTCTTTCCATTCTCTATAACTGCCCCTTTAACAAAATCTTCCTCGAAAAATGGAGATCCTTCAATCTTAGAATTATCATTGTTATCCCTAAGAACTACAAATTGTTCTTGAAGACTAATATAATCGTGAGGTATTTGCTGAGAAAAACAAAGATTGACAAATAATATAAGAGCAATAAAAGTATTAATTAATTTCATTTTTAGTAATTTGAAAATTAAATAACATATAAATCCCTAGTGAGATTAAAATTAAAAATCCACTATAAATAGTGGATTTTTGTTCTCTAATCTTCCATTTAAAGACGTATTCTTTGTTAAAAAGTTAATTAAATATATGACATCATGCAATTAACCTTGTAACTTAGTAACCAGGATTTTGTTCAATGTTGCCATTAGCGCTGGTTTCCAAAATTGGAAGCGGTAATTGGAATTTATTATCACCAGCAGGTAATGTCATTATTTCTGCAGGAGTGCCCGTACCATCAGCTAGATCGCCAAATTTTGATCTATCGATAGCTTCCCCTCTTCTCTTGATATCAAAAAACCGATGGCCTTCGAAAGAAAGTTCAACCCTTCTATTAAATTGAATTGCTTCTTCTAACGTGGTGCCAGATTCCGTGCCAGATGTGAAATTGTCATAACGTTGCTCTCTCAAAGAATTTAAGGTGGTCAAAGCATCTGCTTCAAGACCAAGTTCAAATTGAGCCTCTGCCTTATTTAATAAAACTTCTGCTGCACGCAGAACTTTTATATCCACCAGACCGTTGACTTGATCGCCCTCACCTTTAAATTTTTTGACCGCATTGTAAGTATTTCCGTCGTATGTACCTAATTCAAACATGATTGGTTTTCTTATATCATTTTCTGCAACACTCATGAAAAATGCATAATCAATAACATACTCCGATCGCAACTCTCCGTTAATGGTTTGGCTATAAAGTACTCCTACATTATCAAATCCTGTTTCTGTCGTAGTATTTACAGACCATTCAATCAAAATTCCTGCATTATTGGCATCGGTATATACCCCGGGTAGTTCACTTTTAGTAGCTATGGGAATATCAACCTGATTAGCAGCATCTATTGCCTCTTGATATTGACCTGTATATAGATACACTCTAGAAAGCATTCCAAAAACTGAATTCCTATTGAGCCTTCCCTCACCATTATCGTCAGCAATTAATTGGCTTGCCCGAGTAAGATCACCCAATATTTCGGTATAATTGCTTTCTACAGTTTCTCGGGCTGGTTCTGCTAGCGGGTCTTCCGTATCACCATCTTCCACTTTAATATAAACAATACCTGGAGATTGAGAAGCATCTTCGCTTTGTGTTGGAATTTTTGCATACACACGGGCCAGATCAAAATGGGCAATAGCTCTAGCAGCTAAAGCCTGACCAAAAATATTATCCTTATCATCACTTGCGGCCAAATTATCAATCTGTTCGATTACTAAATTTGCCACATTTACCGCTTCATAAGCTTCACTCCAATAAAGACTTACGAGACCACCAGTATTGGACTGGTAACGATAGTCATAATTGGTTTCATTGGATAAGCGTCCTGAACGAGCTATAATAACATTATCAGAAAGGATATCTGGCAGTCCTTGAAGACCTGATCCTGTACTGGCATAATAGTTATAAAATTGCGCATAAGCACCATCGATACCGAACTGAAAACTCTGAACAGAGTTGAAAAAGGTGGATGGATTACCTTGCGTAAAAGGTTCTAGTTCTTTTAGTTCATCATTACATCCCAAAAAAGTAAGGGAAATGCAGAACAAAGAGATATGTTTAATAATTTTTTTCATAATAACTTAAATAAATATATTTTAAAATCCTATTTCAATACCTACAGTATATGACTGCGTTTGTGGATAACTGTATAGCGAAAACTCTCCAGGTACAAAACCAGCATCAGCAGCAGTATTCCTTCCTCCCGCATTAGCAGTCTCCCCTGAACCTATTCCTATCTCTGGATCTCCATTATACTTACTGAATGTAAGGATATTCTGACCAGTAGCATATATTCTAAAAGAATCAATTCCTAAATTATCACTTAAAAATTTTGATGGTAAATTATAATCAAGGGTTAAAGTACGTAATCTTATATAATCCCCTTTCTCTAAAAACCGAGTAGAAGTTTGGTCGGCCGTTGATTGATAAAGAGGGCTAGGCAATACATTCTGATCACCAGGTTGTTTCCAATAGTTAAACGCCTCAACGTATCGATTACCACTACCCGTAGCATTAATGCCAACTCCATCAGAACGCTGATAGTTCAAAATATAATTACCTGCCTTTCCAACAAAATCTGCACGCAGACCAAAGCCTTTATAATTAACACTAGTGTAGAATCCACCTTCTATGTTAGCGATAGGCGATTTTCCAGATAATACGGCATTATCACTTGCAATATACTCTGTAGTCTCGTTACCGTCTGCGTCAAGATACAAGGGCTGGCCATTAGCTGGGTCAACTCCGGCGTATCTTACTAAATTGAAAGTATAGGTTTCTTCACCTTCTCGAAGTATAGTAGTCCCATTATCAATATCCTCTCCTTCAACCAATTTTGTAACCTCATTATCCAAAAACGCAACGTTTCCACCAATTGTCCATCTCAGATTTTGATTTCTGATAATGTCTCCGCTCAGTGTTACCTCAAGACCTTTGTTTTGAATTTCTCCAATATTAGACAGTATCGAATTATTCTCGTCGCCTACGGTAAAAGAAATAGGACGGTTTAATAACAAGTCATTAGATTTTTTTACATAATAATCTACAACACCCCTAAATCTACGATTAAGCATAGCAAATTCAACCCCTATATCTAAAGTGGACTGTGCCTCCCATTTAATATCAGGATTACCTACACCTGCGGGAACTGCTGTGGTACTTCCATTATAAGTATTATCAAAATCTAAAAGATTTAGAAATTGGAAATTGGGTATATTCTGATTTCCGGCAGTACCGTAAGATCCACGGATTTTGAGATCATCCACAAAAGAACCTGCCATAAAATTTTCTCGTGCTATATTCCAACCCAAACTACCACTGTAAAAATAACCGTATTTGTTATTAGGTCCAAATCTTGAAGAACCATCACTTCGAATAGAGGCAGAAGCCAAATACTTACCGTCAAAATCATAATCTACAAATAGACCTTGAGAAAATAAAATTCTTCTAGCTTCTGTAGAACCAGAGGCTGTAGCCTCGGCGGCAATATCCTGATAGGGAATATTTGGTGAAGGAAAACCTCTTGCTGAAGCAAAAAGATCAGTATAGATCTGCTCATTATATTCCAAGAGAAAGTCTGCCCTTAAGTTGTGTAAATCCCCGTAAACATCACTGTATGTAAATATATTATTAACATTATATTCAAAGTCTTGACTGTAGTTGTCTGTTTGCGTACCTGGAAAATTGGAATTTCCAACAATACTATTCAACACTCCGCCAGAAATTGAACGTGTAGTTCTATTAAAACGGTTGCTTGTTCCACCTACTTGAAAACGGTTCGTGAATTTATCGCTCACTTTTATATCTGCAAACAAACTACCGGTAATCAAAAAATTTCTGTTGTTTTCTTGTTCAGTCGACAATGCCTTTGCGATGGGAAAACCACCTATGGAACCTGAAGAATTAAAAACCTTAGAACCATCTGCCTCGGTGACAATATTTCCATCTGCATCCCTAGCATATAAGGGATCATAGGGATTATATTGATAAAGACCAACAAAGGGATTTTGAACGTTGTTTCTATCTCTCGGTACATCTGTTGTATT
>JBBPYO010000311.1:0-4707 GCA_038199845.1 Flavobacteriales bacterium | reverse complement strand
TCCATCTATATGCTTCTTTTTAATTTGTCAATTGACCATAAAAAAGTCCGTAGTACTTAATACTACGGACTTTTAAAATTAAAATTATTACAGTATCTGTCTTATACGGGAACAGACATTACTTGACTTTCCCTGCTCCAAATACGATGCTGTGCAATAGCTTCCACAAATACTGCAGGATCTGTGTTGATACAAATACCTTCCGCATGCTTGAAGTTCTTCACGTAAGTTTCATCAAGTAAGTTTTCACCTTCTTCGTTTGCCGCAATGGCCTTACAATGTTTAAGCGCTTCATTGATAAATTTGATGATTTTACCTTCTTTTTTGAGTGCCATAATGCTCTCACTGCCTCCGGGAATATAAACTGCATCAAAAAGTACGCTTTCTGTGGTCATGATTGCCGCATCAACTTTATGATCGTCGCCTTGATCGCATTTAACGGTTCCGCCGTGTGGCGCTATAATTTTGACCATAGCACCTTCAGCCTCCAACTTTTTCTTCATTGTGCCGAACTGTTCACCACTAAAAGAATCTGCAACCAGAAAAGCTATTTGTCTGGTTTCTATGGTATCGGTTTTTATATGCTCTTGGCTAAGAGAGGGCGCTTTATCAAGATATTCTTTACGCGGACCTGGCTGGTATTTTTCAACATCAGCATCCGCACCTATGGCCTGGTTTACCGGTTGTTCTATACTATCAGGAATTGCCAGACCCAATCCTTTGGAAACTCTGTTCGCGAGATCATCATTTATTTGTTTCAGCAGCCATAACATCCTAAGTTTGATATGATCATAAGTACATTTGCCAAGTTCAAAAATGTAAGCATTCGCACAATGTTCCTTTTCCCAATCTTGCAAACTGCGGTAAAATAACGCGGGCTGTGAGTAAAAATCTATAAAACTATCGCTCCGTTCTCTAATTTTACGAGAATCGATACGCTCTTCATACGAGCTGAAACCGCCATTTGCTACAGATGCAAGATGTGGACAACCACCACCAATTGAATTTGGAAAATATGCCGTTTTTCCTTTATTGATGGTCATACGCATATGCCCATCCCTTTGATTGTTATGTACTTCATTAATAGACCTGTTAATAGGTATTTCGTTGAAGTTGGGAGTTCCCAAACGCGAAAGTTGGGTATCTATATAACTAAACAAACGCCCTTGCAATAATGGATCGTTCGAAAAATCAATACCAGGAACTACATGACCTGGATGAAAAGCTACTTGTTCGGTCTCCGTAAAGAAATTATTAGGGTTCCGGTTCAAAGTCATTTTACCAATGCGCTGTACGGGCACCATTTCTTCAGGAATTAATTTGGTCGCGTCTAACAGGTCGAAATCAAATTTGTGTTCATCTTCTTCCGGAACAATCTGAAAGCCCAGTTCCCATTCGGGATAGTGTCCCGCATCAATGGCATCCCAAAGGTCGCGCCTATGGAAGTCAGAATCGGCGCCATGAATTTTAACGGCTTCGTCCCAAGTCAGAGATTTTACACCGAGAAGCGGTTTCCAATGGAATTTTACAAAATGAGATTTCCCTTCGTCATTTATCAATCGAAAAGTATGAATACCAAATCCTTCCATCATACGCAAACTTCGCGGAATCGCCCTGTCGCTCATTGCCCAGATGTGATTGTGCAAGGTTTCTGGAGCGTGCGAAACGAAATCGTAAAAAGTATCGTGCGCCGAGGCCGCTTGTGGTATTTCCCGATGTGGTTCGGGTTTTACGGCGTGGATAAGGTCAGGAAACTTTATGGCATCCTGTATAAAAAAGATAGGCATATTATTGCCAACAAGGTCAAAAATACCTTCGTCAGTATAGAATTTTACAGCAAAACCACGGACATCACGTGCGGTATCTGCTGAACCTTTAGAACCGGCCACAGTAGAAAATCGGGTGAAAACAGGCGTTTTTCGTGAGGTATCGGTAAAAATTCCGGCTTTAGTAAACTCAGATTGATCTTTATACAGTTCAAAAAAACCGTGAGCACCACTCCCTCGTGCGTGTACAACACGTTCTGGAATACGCTCATGGTCAAAATGAAAAGTCTTCTCCCGAACAAGAAAATCTTCAAGTAGGGTAGGACCACGTTCACCGGCTTTTAGCGAATTATTGGTGTCATTAACTTTCAGGCCTAAATTAGTGGTCATGGTTTTTCCACGTGAGTCGCTGGTATTTTTAGCTAAATCTTCGGACTTTTGGTTGTGTTTCTCTTCTTCAATCATATCTATGAATATTGGAATTTATGTTTTATATGTTTTAAGTTGTTTAAAATTCGATATTAATAATCATAAAATATGTTTTACAACTATAATGTTTTCATAATACGTGAATGTTTTACAGGTATGTTTATTTGTCTGTTTAACTTTTTAACAATTCAGTCGTCTATCGTCTACTGCCAATTGTTTATTGATCAATTTTTTGTGTATCGGTAAAATGTCCTAAATAAGAATTTGCGATGGAATTTTAATTTACTTCATCCCTAAAAGATGCAAAATTCCAATTTTAGCAAAGAGTTTTTCCAGAATAAGTCTGCATTTCAAGTTTTGATAATATGCTTATTCGGCTTTTATTCTTTGATTTTTCAATTATAGAATCACGTCTGATTTTCATTAGAAAACGCTAAAAACAACCAAAAAACGATCATTTTCGTTTAAAAATTGGCATAAAAAAACTGCCTAAAAAGTTTGAATTTTTCAGGCAGTTTAATTAAAAACATGATATTATTCTGCGTACGCGTTTTTATAATCTTCTCCGCTTAGGATTTTGATCATATCCTTTTCAAGGGATTCTATAGGGTATTCAACGATACGTCCCAATTCTTTACCATTTTTTGTGAAAATAAACGTAGGAACGCGTTTTATATTTTTTCCATTTTCTAATCCTTCAGGAGTATTTTTGGAACGATCAACGGCTATAAGTTGTATATCTGGTGAACTTTCCAAAGCATCCATAACCTTATAGAAATTTGGTACTTCGCGGTGGCTATCTGGGCACCACGTGCCCATAAAGATCGTGACATCTACTCCTTTGAGCAGGTCGGATAACATTTTTATATCCTTATTTACCTCATATGCTTTATAATAAGGGTCAAACCATTTGGCAAACTTGCCTGTTTCGAGTTGCTGCCGATCAATATTACCTATGAGCATTTCAGATTGTTGAGTTTGAGGTTTGGACTGCACTGTAGCTTCAGCTGACTTAACATTTTCTTGAACTGCTTTTTTTTCAGTGTTTTTGGCCAAACTTTTACAGCCTACCGTACTTAATATAATAACGGCAGCTGCAATTAAGAAAAGTCTATTTATCATTTTAAATTTTATATTAAACGAGCGATTCTCTGTCCATAACCGCAGGTTTTTCTACGTTTAGCATTTTCAGAATAGTGGGAGCGATATCGGCCAGAATTCCATCTTTAATCTCTTTGATATCATTATCCACAAGAATAAGCGGAACCGGATTAGTAGTATGGGATGTGTTAGGACTTCCATCAGCATTTTTCATGGTTTCGCAGTTTCCGTGATCTGCAATAACAATAGTGCTATAACCATGCGCAAGGGCTGTGGTGATAACTTCTTTTGCACAACCATCAACAGTTTCACAAGCTTTTATTGCGGCAGCCATATCGCCAGTGTGTCCTACCATATCTGGATTGGCAAAATTGAGACACACAAAATCGACCTCCTCTTTTTTTAGTTCGGGGATGATCATTTCCTGTATTTTAGCAGCACTCATTTCCGGTTGTAGATCATACGTGGCAACTTTTGGAGAAGGACAGAGCAAGCGGTCTTCGCCTACAAAAGGTTCTTCCCTTCCACCGGAAAAGAAAAAAGTAACATGAGGATATTTTTCGGTCTCAGCGATGCGTATTTGTCGTTTACCCGCTTTGGCCAAAACTTCTCCCAGTGTATCTTCGAGATTTTTGCTATCGTAGACCACTTCTATATTTTTATAATTCTGGTCATAACTAGTCATTGTGACAAAGCGCAAATCCAGTTTCCGCGTATTCTGATCAGAAAAGTCTTTTTGGGTAAGCATTTGTGTGAGTTCGCGACCACGGTCTGTTCTAAAATTAAAATAAATGACCACATCACCTTGCTGAATCGTACCAACGGGTTCTTTACCATCCATCATGATGATAGGTTTAATAAACTCATCAGTTATTCCCTCGTCATAACTTTTCTGAATAGTGGCGCCAATATCGTGGCTTTTTTCACCTTGACCAAGCACGGTTGCCTCGTATGCTAATTTTACCCGGTCCCAGCGGTTATCACGATCCATAGCAAAATACCGTCCCGTTACCGAAGCAAGTTTTGCACGGTGTTCTTTCGCGAAAGCGTCAATATCTGTGATAAAACCTTTACCAGATTGAGGATCTACATCACGACCATCAGTAAAAGCTTGTATAAAAATTTCATTAACTCCTGCGTCATCTGCTGCTTTTATCAGATTTTTGGCATGATCAATATGGGAGTGAACACCACCGTCAGAAAAAAGCCCCATAATATGAACGGCCTTTTTATTTGCCTTAGCATATGCAAAAGCGCTGCTAATAGCCTCAGAATCTTTTAAGGTATTTTCCTTTACAGCTTTATTTATTTTTGCCAGATTCTGGTAAACCACCCGGCCTGCGCCCAAATTCATGTGCCCCACTTCACTGTTGCCCATTTGTCCCGCGGGGAGGCCCACACTCTCACCACT
>JBBPYO010000310.1:0-10732 GCA_038199845.1 Flavobacteriales bacterium | reverse complement strand
ACGCTTAAACTAAAGAGTCTCGGATTTTATAAATCAGTATATGTCTATTAATGAAGAAAAAAACACTGATTATTAAGCTATTTTGCCGATTTTTAAAGGCACTATTAGACGGAAAAAAGCTTAATAAATTATTTAAAAAGCATGTATTAAAATTAATACTCTCGAACTTTTGACAACAATTTTTTAAGGCGAGTCTGAAGATTTGGCGCATATCTTAAAAATGAACGATTTTCTGTCTAAAATAGGTCGATTACTGGTGTAAATTGCCCGTTTTTAGCTTGGTAGTTTTTGAATAATTTTAGTGAACAAGTTTTATTCGTAGTATTCAAAAGCGTCTATAATATCAAGATAAACACCATCAAAATCTGCCTTTATTACCTTATTTAGATACGATGAGTCAGTACCGAAAATAATATCCTGCCAAGTTGAATCCCAATAGCGAACCTTATAATTGCCTTCCCAGTCGGGATTTTCGGCATCTAGCCAAGATGGTGGGTTGCTGGCCCATTCTTTTTTCCAATAATACCGGTAATTTTCTGCCTCGCCGATTGACATGTAAGAGATAACCAGACGTTTACCACCATTTGCCTTCATTTTGAGTTGATTGATTTCAGCAGCGCTAAAGGCATTTTCGTCATTAAAGAAAAGATCTATGAGTAGCAAATCATAATTAGTGGCACTTAAAGCCTGTATAAATTCATTTTTTGAGCTAAAACTCTCCGGATTTATTAGATATAGAAAATTTTGAACTTGTTGCATACGTTCAATATTGTCACTATTTTCATTAAAAATGGGTGATGGAAAATCTGTAATAGTGTTGAGATCTCTGTGATCTGCCGCAAAAGAGATGTAGCCAGCCTGTTCATTGCTGGTATAAGATTGACTCATTTTTAAAGGGGTGGAAACATAATCAGTGACCAAAATTGTTTTTCCCTGATTTTTTGAAATTGTTAAAAAATCATTTAAGTAAGAAGTTGCATCTGCCGGGGTGGCTTTATTGTCCTTATCATATCCGTAAAACAAGTCTTCCTGCCCATGCGCATCTACCGCTTTTAGATACTCAAGAGCAGGATCACTATCTGCGCTTTCTCCTTTTACAATGAGTTCAATACCATTTTGAGGAATGATAAAAAAACTAGTGTTATTTTTTTTTGCGTACTGGCTAATTTCTTGAACAAATTGACGCATTTCATCTCTATAATAATAATTATCAACTGCGACCTCATCGGTCTGTTCCGAGGATCCACAAGAGTTGTAAAGACTGCCTGAAATTAAAGATAAAACGAGAGCGGTGTATAGTTTCATGTGCTAAATGTAGATTCTTTTTAGAGATAATTACTATTGTTAAATGCCAAGCTGAACTTTAAATTCTTCCACCTACTTGTATTCCTATATCCGCAAGCCTCAAATTTAAAAAAGTAGTTTTGAAACATTCTATATGTGTTCCTTATATAATTGTTTAGCAAGCGTTTGTTGAATCTTTAAAATGAACATTTTATAGTTTTAAGATATTTTAATAGATTTCTCCATTATTGCGAATCTAAATATTAGGAATAACAGAATTAAGCAATTTTCAACGTAAAACGTGGATTAAAAGCATTTAAAGCAATATATAAGTATATTGTCGATAAATTAATATATGCTTTGTTAATTTATGTTAATTTAGTATCTTTGTTTTTTGCATGTTTTAATAATAATTATTTCAATAGGGTTGCTTTCATAAGGCTGTTAATTTGAAAAAGCTTTAATGACTTTTAAACAATCTCAATTTTCACCCCCAACATAATAGGTTATGGATAAAAATTCCGTTTTACTTGTTCTTGAAGGTACTTATCCTTACGATGGCGGAGGTGTTTCAACATGGGCTCATATTTTATGCAACCGTGTTTCTACCATAGATTATAAGTTGTATTCGATAAACTCAGATTTTGAAGATAAACCGCGGTATGAACTCAGCGATAACATTAGCCAGGTTATACAGGTGCCACTTTGGACTCCAGATGAACCTTATGATTACAGAAGTTATGGCGAGGAGTATTATAAAACTGTGGGTAAGAAAGAGTGGACGACCGATGCTGTTGTAAAACGGAAATTTGTCCCACTTTTCAACCGTCTTTTGAATATCATATACAGCAATGAGCAGGATATGGAAAAACTGGATGGTGTTTTTAAGGCGCTATGGCTCTATTTTGAGCATTATGATTATAAAGAAACCATGCGTAGTAAATCTGTATGGATCACTTACAGGGATACGGTTTCAAAACTTATTGTGAGTGAGCTCAATCCAGATGCTTCGCTTATAGATTTAACTGTGGGATTGCGGTGGATTTACCGCTTTTTAATCCCCTTGGCCATAGTTAATGTACCAAAAGTGGACATTGCTCATCTCACCTTAAGTGGTTTTGCAATCATACCGGCCTTAATTGCACATTATAAATACGGCACTAAAATAATGCTCACGGAACACGGCGTTTTCATCAGGGAGCGTCTTCTTGCCATCAACAATTCAGAATATCCATTTTTTCTGAAAAATTTGCTCATTCGTTTTTCGGAGGCGATTGCAAGGCTTGTATATTATAAATCTGAAGCAATTGTTTCAGTAAACAATTTCAATAAAAAATGGGAACTTTTATATGGGGCAAACCCAGATAAAATTCAAGTGATCTATAATGGTATTGATACAGATCTGTTCAAGCCCCAGCCCAAACCGGCACATCTTCTCAATATACCAACAGTCGTTGCTGCTGCCAGAGTTTTTGATCTCAAAGATATTATTACGATGATCAATTCTTGTGCAGTGGTTAAAAAGGCAATTCCCAATGTGCAGTACCTTATATATGGTGATGACCAGGCGGTGCCAGAATATACTGAAGAATGCTTGTCATTGATCAATGAACTTGCGCTACAGGACAATTTTAAATTTATGGGGCCACGACAAGACCCGCATAATATCTTTCCGGAAGGGGATATTTCTATCTTGACGTCTATTTCAGAAGGATTTCCGTATACGGTATTAGAATCTATGAGCTGCGGTGTACCCGTAGTTGCTACAGATGTGGGCGGTGTCAACGAGGCACTGGGCAATGGTTGTGGCTACTCTTGCAAACCGAAGGATGCCGAAGAAATTGGCGCCCGTGTTATTGAACTTTTAAGCCGTAAAGATTTAAGGGAATTTATGAGCCAGAATGCTAGAAAGCGCGTGCTTGACAATTTTACCATAGACAAATTCATTAAACAGTATGAGAATGTTTATGCAACGGTAAAAAATGGATTGGTTAAAACGAAATATGAACTAGATAAAGCATTTATATAAATTGACATCCCAGCATCTCAAATCAGTTGCAAAACTCATAGTGGCCGTAAAGGAGCGCAATGGAAAACCTATTAACGTAAACGTTGTTGCGGCCTCCATAGAATCTTTTGGTATCCGTGATGTAGATGTGAAAGAAGATTATGGGTTTGAAGATATTCTAGAACTATCCCGGTATATATATAAAAGTCTTGATTTTAAAGCTTTTGCTAATTTAAAAAACAACAAGCAGCGCGTAGCGGAGTTTAAAAATCGCCAAAAACTTGCCATTACCGACTATATTACGGCCAAAAACAGTAAGCGCTTTCTATATGATTACCTCGCTGGACTTGTACATTTATTTCCTGTTTTTCTTCAGGTGGTTGCTATTGTGCTTTTTGGTTTTTCATTATGGACGTTTTCAAAATTCAATAACCTACAGTCTACAGCAGTTGTTCTAGGTGTGATCATTGGGTTTGTAGTTACTGGGGGTTTTGTACAGGTTGTGGGAAAACAGGTTTCTTTTTACTGGTACAATAAAGATTTTGCCATGGCCAGGCAATCTATCATCAAAATTATAAGAAATGGGGTGATGACCATGCTTGTTATTTTTGCTTTCATCTCATTGATTAATATTGTGCTGCCCTTATATCCTTTTTCATTTATACTTATTACGTGTGCCTATGCTTTTTTTATAGGTTTCTTATTGTTGGTTTTATCTCCATTGTATGCAATAAAACAACGATGGATGATCTCCGTTTGTGTTATGATAGGTACCACGATTTCCCTTTTGCTTCATTTTTATACATCTTTATTTACATATTTTGTGCACTGGACAGGCATTTTGATCACTGCATTTTGCTCAATAATCTATCTTAATTTCTATCTAAAATACACATTTAAAAAAGAGAAGGCACATCCTAATGCTGCGCCTAAGGTCATGCTTTCTGTTTATAGGAATTTCAATTATTTCTTCTACGGAATTTTCATTTTCATATTTATTTTTCTGGATAGAATTCTGGCGTGGTCGTCTACTTTACGCCGGGATATACCTTACATCGTATATTATGAGAAGGATTATGAGATAGGTATGGACCTCGCCATACTCATGTTTTTTCTTATGGGTGGCGTGCTTGAGTATAGCATATCATCCTATACGAGACATATGGATTTCTACCAACTCAAAACGAAATATTTTGAATATAAAGAATTCAATAAGAAATTGGTAAAAATGTACTTCAAGCACCTTCGCATATTCGCATTTAGTGCTTTGTGCATCGCCTTTTTTCTATACTGTATTATCACCAAGGCTTGGGGATATTCAGCGGGTTTTGATGAGACCCTGTCGCCCCTTAGTATAAAAGTCTGCATTATAGGTGGCATTGGATATCTTTTTATGACCCTGGGAATGCTCAATGTACTTTATGCTTATACGCTGAGCCAGCATAGAAAACCTCTGGTGGCCATTATAATTGCTTTATTATGCAATCTGGTAGTAGGGCTTCTTTTGAGTAGACTCGTGTCCTATGAGTATAGTGTAGTAGGCATGCTGGTAGGTTCTATTGTTTTTGCCGTTCTTACTACGAGAACTACGTATAGATTTTTTAAAAACCTGGATTATTATTATTATGCCGCTTATTAAACTTTTATTTATGTCCTTAGCATGTACAATGACTCAGCAGCTTTCCGCTCAGGATATAGCGCATCAAAAAGTGCTATTTGATTACGCTGACGTTTACCCAGATGACGTTTCGGGATATGATTATGTAATCCTGGAAAGTGCACATTTCAGTACCGCCGATATCGCAAAAATCAAAGAAAACAATGATGTGGTACTGGCCTATATTAGTTTAGGTGAAGTCAATGAGGCCGCAGCGCATTATCCAGATATTAAGGAGCACACCTTTGGAGAAAACAAACTATGGAACAGCTATTTTATTGATATCCAAAACAAACAGACATCTTCTATTCTACTTGATATTTTTGAGATGAATATAAACGACAAAGGTTTTGATGGGATGTTTCTTGATAATATTGACAATTATACCATTTATGGGCCGACACCGGGCCGTAAAGAAGCGCTGATAGAATTTTTGGCCACCGCCAAAAGAAAATTTCCGCATGCACATTTAATGCAAAATGCCGGTCTTTTGATCTTAAATGAAACCTGCCCCTATATTAATTCTGTGGCTATAGAATCTGTCGCTACAGCTTACGATTTTGAGAAAGGTGAATATAAATTAAGGGCCGAAGAAGAATTTTTGCCAATTATGGAGCAGCTTGAAAATGCGAATTCCAATTATAAGCTACCCATAATACTCATTGAATATGCAGATACAAAAGCTCTTTTTGATGAAATTATGGCGCGAATATCTTTTACGGGATGGCCCATATTTATAGGGGGCATTGAGCTTCAGAATATACCACAATTCAAAACCGATTAGAATTTGATAAACGCAGCTCCATCCATATTTTTAGGTCCCTTGCGGCTCAGCATTTTTTTCTTTTTGATTTTTATGCTTTATCGTATGGCATCGCTAAAAATTTCTAATCAGAAAGGTCTTAATTTCTTTTTCCCAAGATATAGCCTTTTACTCTCTCTAGCTGTGATCTTTGGGTTTTTGCTCACGCTTTTAAATGCCTTTGACCTTCTAGTAATTTTTTTGATTTTATTTTTTGTAATCCTTTTGGTTTTTATGAGTCTCAAGCGCAAGAAACCTATGCGCAAACAACTTAATAAGATATACACCAGGATTATTCTCTATACGGTTATCAAATTTGAAAAGGATGAATCTTTCATTGATGGGGATAATATGAAAAAGCAAAAGAGGCTGGATGGTATCTCACAGCTCTCTGGTCTCAATCGCAAATGGCAATTTACACTCGCCGGAATCATTATTGTCCTGACCTACTTGTCACGCTATATATTTTTTAAATTTGACAGTTTTACCCTTTCAGATACGTGGTACAACGATCTGGAAATGATCAAGGAAATTTCTGCACAGCGCTGGTTTTTTCATCCGGGCAGTATGATGGGAGATTATGTCCTTATCAATATTTACGGCAAGCTAGCAAATGTGAGTGATGCCATTGCTCTTCAAAGTTTTGGCCTTTTGGAGGTTTCCATTCTCGCGCTTGTACTTTACTGGGTATCTTATAAAATCACAGGTAAGCATGGCCCAGGGTGTATCGCTGCATTTTCATTTGGGTTTCTTTACGCATTTCTTCCTTTAAATATAGACCAGTTATTACAACATAAATCTACATTT
The DNA here is from genome assembly GCA_038199845.1 of Flavobacteriales bacterium. Taxonomy (GTDB): domain Bacteria; phylum Bacteroidota; class Bacteroidia; order Flavobacteriales; family Flavobacteriaceae; genus Leeuwenhoekiella. Next base: position 4,174 of record JBBPYO010000310.1, on the reverse strand, counting down.
TTAGCATTAACGTTAGCCATGCCCACTATGGTTTTTACAATGTATCCTAAAGCACTCCGTTTAAAATTTAGCGTGTATTTAAGATGGATGACCTATTTCTTCAGCGCTATATTATTGATTAATCTCTTTGTTGGACTTTACCTGATCCCACCTTTTTTGATTCTTACCACACTTTTTGCTTATAAATTTAAAAAACCATACGTGCTGCGCGCTCTCTTGGCGTACGTAATGGCATTGTCCCTTGTGGGGCTGATATATTATATCGCCGCTTTGATAGAAGGAGAAAATCTATGGAATTTCATCTTATCCAACTTGTTTTCCTATAACAGTTATACCTACGCGCCACAACTCATTTTGCCATTTGATTCTTTAATGGGATATTATCAGGCCGGTGCTGCTGTTATGCTTGTAATAAGTATTGTTTTATATGTTCTTAAACCCAAAAAATGGATGCCCGTTATCATTTTTATGGTTTATTTTAATTTGATTTTCAACCTGTATAGGCTGGATGATTATTTTATGGATGTTGACCTTTTTACACAAGTAGTCTCTGTTTTCCTACCGCTTTTCTTTGGTTTGGGATTCTATATTCTTTCTTCATTCATCCCCAGTACAAAAGTTAGTGTACGGTTTAATACTGGGCTTGATGTGGCCATTGCCATTATAGCGGTAGTCATAGTTGGCTTTTTTACTAAAGACAGGATTGACGTGGTGCCTACCACGGGCTACACCTTGCAAGATCAAATTTTTGAAGCTTACATTGCGATAGAGTCCTCTAGGTTGCCCTACTCATACACCGTTGTAAATGCTAATGCAAACTTTGTGTTAAGCAAAGGCAGCCATTATTATTTGACTTATTCTCTTTTTAATACGGACTATTTAGAGCGCGATGCGCGTTTTAATAGATTCCGAAAAAATCAGGAATATATAACCGCCCATCCTGATTTGATACTTCCTCAAAGTGTTCTTGTCTTTATTTATGACGATGCCGCTGTTGAAAACTCGGCGAGCAAATTATACGCCAGCGAGCAAGTATTGGCCAGAGAAAGATTGGTTGAGCTTAAAGAGCGCGGACGTACCGTAGACCTTATTTATAAAAAACCCTTGGTTGAAGTTTATGAAATCATAAATGAGCCCGGGGCTAGCAAAATTAATGATTTAATATTTTGATCAAAACAACTCTATATACAAACCTATTTCGGCTTCTTTTTTTACCGGTCTTTCTTTTGTTTTCATGTCAAAATGAAAAGCAGGATGAAAAGATAGAAAAAAGCATTGTGAGGGTAACATATATGCCAGAAAGTCAAAAGCCGCTTGTAGTATTTGTCCTTGACTCCACAGACGAGTCAAATATTGAATTCGAAGGACATATAAGAAAGACGCTTGATTATTCTAAAATACCTTATCAGCACCTCAGTCTGGAAAATCTAAATAAAAACCCGGTTCTTAAAAAAACAACGCGAGTTCTCGTAGTATGCGATATTGAGGAATTGAGCGATGACGCTATTGCCACCGTAATTGAATTTGTGGCAGGTGGCGGCACTCTTTTTCTACCCGAGGGGCATACAGATTCATCTTATGGTTTTTTTGCAGGGGTTAAAAAAGATGCAAACTATAGAATGGATATAGATGCACAGGGTTTGGATTTTAAAGTAAATATTTTACCAGATTTCAAAGACAAAATAATTAAAAATCCATCTCGACACTACGGTTTGGAAGGCGCTAATTTCAAAGAAAACATTGAAGTACTTGTTGCTTCCAACTCAAATCCTGATTTCCCCGTTATCCTTAAAAATAAAATGGGTCTTGGCAAAGTAATCGCTTTTAACACCCAGTTACAGCCAGATAAAAAAAACAGGGGTATTTATTTTGCCAGTATGCTTTATGGTCTGGCGCAGGTACCATATCCCATCGCAAACGTAAACAGTATTTTTCTAGATGACTTTCCGGCACCGCTTTATAATATTAAAATGGAACCGGTGATCTCAGAGTTGAATGTTTCTCAATCAGATTTTTATACAGATTACTGGTGGCCAGATCTGTTAAAACTAGCCAATGAAGAGAATTTAGAATATACGACTTATGTATGTTTTGATTACAGAAATCTAATTGTGCCCCCATTTAATTACAAAGAATGGGAAATTGCCGAAACCATAAAAAATGGAAAGCGTGTATCTGCACCAGATTGGCTTATAAAACAGGTGAGCGGAAGTAGGCATGAGTTGGGTTTACATGGTTATAACCATGTCTCGCTATTAAAAAAAGACTGGGGCAACAGTTCCTATATGGGACTTAGTTTGCAAGCAGTGAGAAAGCGATGGGAAGCTAAGGATTATGGCAGCCTTCCCACTTCTTATGTGCCACCATCCAATGATATAGATAGTACGGGTATGGTAATACTGGCAAAAAACATGCCTTCTCTAAAATACAACAGCAGTCTATATCTTGGCGAATTTGAAGATGGTGGTGCGCGCGAATTTGACCCGGAACCATACACCCCACAAATATTTAATTACCCACGTATTACCAGTGGTTATTTGATGAACAATTCAAAACAGTTTGCACACCAGTCCCTTTATCTTTATACAGGTATCTGGACCCATTTTATACACGCTGATGATATCTTCCAGATTCCAGAAAATAACCCAGATAGTTCTGAAAATGAGACTATTTTGAGAAATATGCAAGGTTATAGCTGGAGAATTTCTGAAGACGGTGCGCCTGGTCTTCTGCCTCGATTTAGGGATTACATCGTACATACAAACGCGCTTTATCCCTTAGCGCGGTATTTAACGGTAAATAAGGCCGCTCCCATTACGGAATCCTGGAGAAAAGCAACATTTGATCATATCGAAAAGAATGGCGCTTATACCGTAAAAAACACCTCAGAGAATTTAGAAATCAGACCTTTCTATTGGTTTGTCTATTCGGAAAAAAATCAGGTAAAAAGACTTAAAAATGACCTAAAAAGCCGAAAAATCCGCTTTAATAAAATCCCTTTTCTCGACGGATTCCTATTTAATATGGAAACAAAAACGGGGCAATTAACTATTTCAACGGAAAATTTTACAAAACCAACCTTACTTACTTCGATCAATTTTGAAGCTTATAAAAATTTTGTAAATAATGAGTTGCTTCCGGGAAAAGATACCGAAACGCAGATAAATGAGCTCAAAACACAACTTGCGGGTAATACGGTATTAAGTGAAGAAACATGGCTCTCGTTGTTCAAATATTTGGGCTGGGAGGGCCGCGAACAGGAAATCTGGCCACTACTCGAAAATAAATACACGCTTTATAAATCGAAGAGTTTGGCATTTCTAGCAAATAAGTTTGTTGCCCACAGTGATTATCCAGATATGGAAACCAGACAAAGGTGGATGCAGCGCCAAGTGGAGAACGATTCAGAAAACACCTTGTTGAAGGCGCGGTACGTTAGTTATTTTGGCGAAGACCAGAATGTACAGATTGCGCAGTCAGAACTTAAGATGCTCTTGGAAAACGAAAACAGCGCTTCAGATAAGGCGATGTATATCAATCTGCTTATCCAAAAATATCCGGAAACAGCCAGTTCTTTTCTTGAGAAGATTAATGTGGAAAATCCAGATTATGAGCAAGCTGCTGAAAGTATTATGTGGTTTTTTGCAGATCACAGCAACTATGAAAAAGCGATCGCATGGTCAAAAAAAGCCCAGAATATTGACGAAAAAACAGTAGATGATTGGCGTTTACAGATCGGAGAATATGAATTTCTAAAAGAAAAGGATTTCCCTAAATACATCAATTACCTTTTGAGCCACAATGCGAAAAAAGCATCTGCAGCGCTCATTAATAAAACGCCCTGTGCACCAGCGTTGATTCCGCAGGCGACCAGTATTGCGTACGCTTACGGCAGTCAGGGAAGTTATAGAAAGGCAATTGCCTGGTCTGCCTGCGCAATAGATTTTCCGCTGGTAAACCAGTTACAGTGGTATTATAGCCTTAAAAATAACAAAGCGATAGACTCCCTTTATGAAGCGCATCTTCAAAATAACATCCCCAGCGAAACATTAAAAGGCTTTATGGCCGATTATTACATCAGCAGAGCCAATTTTAAAGCTGCATGGAAAATGGCGGAATCCCTTGAGGAATCCGAAAAACGCGAAGCTTTGCGCTTGCAATACAACAAAGATGT
>JBBPYO010000309.1:0-7833 GCA_038199845.1 Flavobacteriales bacterium | reverse complement strand
TGATATTCTTCCATATATACATAGCCTAATTTATCACCACTTTTAGCCGATTTATAGACCTTTTTTACCAAATTTTGACTCTCCTTCAACCAGTCCATCAGATCACCCTGAGCATATAATTTATAGCGTTCTTTTGATTCTGTGCCATAATTTGTTGTGAGTTCGCTATAAGACAGTCCATAACTTTCTATGATTTTGGAATCCCAAACAGAATGTAGATTTGTACCTCCATTAAACCATCGTACTTGCAAATCATTCCCTCCTTTATCTGAAGCATTACCGACGTGAAGAGGCTGATGCAGATCGCCCATAAGATGTACGAGCATTTTAAGGTAAAAAATCTTATCTTCCCGCGATGTTTCTGAAGAAGCCAGCGCTTTTTTGCACGTATTGATGCCCACGATCAAATCACCCTCAGGATTTTTAGTATCCTCTTCATACGTTTTTCCAGGAGTGATATTTACATAATGCCAAGGGCTATATTTCCGCATCGCGGATATACTTTTAATCTCGTCACCATAAGTAGAGACTGTCACTAAGGTCTCGCTCCCCAGTAAATGGGCTATATTGCGCTTCGCCCGGTTGGAGAGGTATTGCTCTGCAATTGCTGCCGTGGTTCGGTGCCCTGTTTGGCCCCAATCAAAAGCCAGCGCATCATTGGTACTTAGAAAACATAATGCACTTAATAAGACGATAAAATTCCGCATGGTTGTTCTTTTTTTTGTAAAGCTAAAACAATTGAAAAGCTTAGGTGTAACCCATGTATTAAATTTGATAGAGACCGCCTGAATCCAACTTTGGAATAAAGTCAATAGTGCTTGTAAATAATAGTTTTGTCATTACAATTTAGACGAATGCCCTACTTTTTGAAATATTCGTAGCAAAATGTGAAAAAACCTTTAAAATAATGGTTTTAAGTAAATGTGTATAATTATTGTATTACTTTAATTCCCTCGTAGCTTAAAAATAACGGCATATTAAATGCTAAAAAAGCAAAGTCTACGTTTTAAAAGGCATTTTACATTCGCTAAAAGAAAAAATAATCATGAAGGTATTTAAAGAAACTCAACGCTTTGATCAATGGTGGTTGCGCATACTTCTCATTGCCGCCCTACTGGTCTCGATGAGCCCTTTGATTTTTGAATACCAAAACGTTGTACATTCTAAAGCAGAATTAACCAGTATAATTACCAGTGTGCTGATCATTCTGGCACTTTTTCTCACCTTTTGGTTCTTGTTTAAGTTGGAAACCCGCATAGATGAGAATGGTATTGAATACCGTTATTTACCCTTCCATAGAAAAGCGCGCGCGCGAAGCTGGGATAAAATCAGATCAATTTCGGTAAGAAAATATAACCCTATCTTAGAATATGGTGGTTGGGGCTACCGTATAGGCCTCCGCAAAAAAAGAGCGCTCAACGTAAAGGGCAATATGGGAATTCAAATTGTTTACAATAATGGCCGCCAACTATTGTTGGGCACGCAGCGTCCTGGGGATGCCGAAGCTGTAATTAATCAGTATAAATTAAAATGATGAGGCATACAGCTGCTGCTCGCGGTATTTTATATCTCGCCATTGTCATTTTTGCATTTTCTGGCTTTGCACAAAATCAGTTAAAAACGGAGGAAATCGCCCTAAATCCACTCATAAATGGAACACTTATCACTTCTCTGGAAGCTGATGCGCCACTAGCGATCATCATTGGGGGCTCAGGCCCCACAGATCGTGATGGCAACCAGCAAATGGTTAAAAATGACGCACTCAAAAAGCTGGCAGAAGGTCTCAGCACACAGGGTATTGCAACTTTTAGATATGATAAGCGCCTTGTGGCTATGTTACGCAAAGGGAACATTGACGAAGCCAAAATAAAATTTGATGATTTTGTTACTGATCTGGTAGCGGTTATCAACCATTTTAAGGAAGCCGGTTATAACGCAATTACTTTAATAGGACACAGTCAGGGCGCACTCGTCGCCACGCTGGCAGCACAACAAACAGAAGTATCCAAAATTGTTTCCCTTGAAGGTGCCGGTCATTCCATTGACATTATCATTCTTGAACAACTTGCCTCGCAGATGCCATTTTTAACCGAAGAGGCCACGCAAGCTTTCGAAAAGTTGAAAAACAATGTAAAAATAGACAGTGTAAGTCCAGCGTTAACCACGTTACTACGGCCTTCCCTACAGCCTTTTATGCGCAGTTGGATGCTTTATGATCCTGCTAAAGAACTGCAAAAGCTGCAAATTCCTACATTAATTATAACAGGTTCAAAAGATTTACAGGTTTCTGAGGAAGAGGGTGAAATTCTTGCAAATGTAGCGCCCACCGCTCAACGCTTGCATATAGAAAAGATGAATCATGTTCTGCGAGAAATAGAGGGAAATGCCCTTGAAAACAGTAAAAGTTATTATCAACCTTCCCTGCCCCTTGCACCTCAAGTGATTACTGCAATCAGCGATTTCATTAAAAACTGAAGGATAATCCTGCAATTTTTCAAAATACCTTGGGCGCTGTTTTAATTGATGGACTCGGGGCTGTCGCTACTCCCATAAAAATCCTTATTTTGCCCGTCGAAAATTCTTTTATATGCAAGATGAGCCACTTATTGTAAATGATGCCATTGTTTTTGGGCTTCTCATGCTAGCCATAGCCAGTATTTTTTATACTTCAAGTAAAACCTCCGGATTCTGGCAAAAATTCTACAAAGTTGTTCCAGCGCTGCTCATGTGTTATTTACTTCCAGCAATTATGAGCACCGCCGGACTGATCGACCCCGAAGTTTCCCAGCTATATTTTGTTGCCAGCAGATATCTTTTACCAGCATCGCTTGTGCTGATGACTTTATCCATAGATCTCAAGGCGATTTTTAATTTGGGTCCCAAAGCACTTATTATATTTTTCACGGGTACAATTGGCATTATCATCGGCGGACCCATTGCCATTTTATTGATTTCCGCAGTTTCTCCTGAAACGGTGGGCGGTGCCGGTCCCGATGCCGTATGGCGCGGTTTGGCGACACTTGCTGGTAGTTGGATAGGTGGCGGTGCAAATCAAGCTGCAATGCTTGAAATCTTTCAATTTAACCCCGATAAATATGGCGGGATGGTCTTTGTGGATATTGTGGTTGCCAATTTGTGGATGGCCATTATTTTAATGGGAATTGGTAAAACAGAAAAAATCGATAAATGGCTGAAAGCTGATTCTTCGGCAATAAATGATTTAAAGGAAAGGGTTTCGGCTTATGCGGAAAAAGTGACGCGCAATCCCACACTCAGTGATTTTATGATCATGCTGGGGCTTGCATTTGGCGCAGTTGGTCTCGCCCATTGGGGATCTAAAGTGATATCTGGTTTCTTAATTGACAATTTTGCAGTTTTTAGTGATACGACTTCTGCATTATCATCATTTACAAGCACTTTTTTCTGGATGATCACACTGGCAACCGCTATAGGAATTGGTCTTTCTTTTACCCCCGCAAAACAATACGAAGGTGCCGGGGCAAGTAAAATAGGTAGTATTTTTATTTATATCCTCGTCGCCACCATTGGTATGAAAATGGACCTCACCATGATTTTTGAGAATCCTGGCCTTTTGGCGATTGGTCTGGTCTGGATGTCCATTCACGCGGCATTGCTTATAGGCGTGGCTAAACTTATAAGGGCGCCTTACTTTTTTCTTGCTGTGGGCAGCCAGGCTAATGTGGGTGGGGCCGCCTCTGCGCCAGTAGTGGCAGCCGCCTTTCATCCCTCGCTTGCAACTGTGGGCGTATTGCTCGCTGTGATGGGATATGTGGTGGGAACATGGGGTGCGTACGCCTGTACCCTACTTATGCAAATTGCGGCGGCTGATGTGTAAAACGCTCTAAAACATTAAAAATCGGATTATTTTGACCATTTTTCAACGGAATACTGAGTCTGCGAGTATTAAAATTAGCCGAGTGGCTTTAGCTTTTCAATTAAAAAATGGCATCTTTGCCCCTTAAACTAGAATCTGACCATGCTCAAAAAATTGATATTTATAGGTGCGATCTTAATGATCGTAAGTTGTAATAATTCCAATGATTTTTTTCTTACCGGTAACATAAGCGGACTTAAAAAAGGAACAATTTATCTGGAACGCGTTGAGGATACCGCGCTGGTAATCCTTGATAGTATGGAAGTAAACGGTGATCCCGAATTTGCTTTTGAAGCCCAGATAAAAGAGCCGCAAGTGCTTTATATCAAACTTAAAAAAAAGGACGGTTCTGATTATGATGACCGGATTTTATTTTTTGCCGAACCCGGCGAAATGACACTTACTTCTTCTCTTAAAAACTTCGAAAGACAAGCGGCGATAACGGGATCAGAAAATCAACTCATTTTGGATGAGTACCAGAAAATGATCATAAAGTTCAATGGTCAAAATCTGGATCTTATTAAAAAAAGTTTTGAGGCACAGCAGCAGGAAAATGAAGATTCACTTGTATTCTATGACAAGAAAATGCAAGATCTTGTACGTCGCAAATATTTATACACTGTTAACTTTGCTATGAATCATAAAGATCTCGAAGTCGCTCCTTATTTAGCGGTTTCAGAAATTTTTGATGCTAACGTAAAATATCTAGATACAATTTATAAATCCTTGGAACCTAAAATCCGTAAGTCTAAATATGGTAAGACCTTAAAAGGTTTTATTAAAGAGCGCAAAAAAACAGATAAACAACCAGAAAAGGTGGAGGTTGCAAAAGAAGAAATTATTCTCAAAGAGGATTCTAAAAAATAAAAACTATCCAAAATGTAAAAGTTAGTACATTGGGTCTTTATAACACTTCTGGCCATTTAATCTGTTTTCTTAGGACACATTTACATGCATTGAGCGCTACGCCAATAGACAAAGAAAACATTCACCGTAATTTATGAAGTGCCCCCAGAGCAAATTAAAAAAAGCACTTTACACCAAAAATAGCAATAGTATTCAACTGAAAAACCTCCTAAAATGTACTTCAAATAGCACATTTTAGGAGGTTTTTTTCTGTTTTTTACAGTCAGCGTCGAAGCTAATTAAAGCTCATTGACTTTTTTAATCAATGTATCTGCTTTCTCCTGAAGCTCATTTTTAACGTCTTGAAGCTGTTTTTTACGGCTTTCTGCTGATTTATCGTTCACTTTTGCGATCAATGTATCAAAGCTCTCAATTGCCTCATCAATAATTGCTTCCGCTTTTGTTTGATCTTCTTTAGGATTTTCTTGTTGCCATACATATACTTCGTCAATAATATCACCCATTACGTAGTTGATATCTTTTTTTAAATCTTTAATACTTGCCATTATTCTAATTTTAGAGTTGAATATTAATTATTATAAATACACTTCCAGAAGTTCGCAGTCTTGAGCTTCGAGCTCTACAAGTCCGCACTTTGCAGGGATCAATAGGGTCTGTCCAGCGTCCAATTTATTTTTCGTATTTTGAAAACTGTATGTCAGTGATCCTGAAACTGCCATGATAATGGTAAATGCATCCTGGCGGTCTATGCTGTGCTGATGCTCCTTAAGGTGCATCCAGTCTGTCTTAAAATACTCGTGATGTTTAAGGGTCTCAATCTCATTTGTTTTACGTGGGTAATCGAGCTTAAAATCCTGCGTATCTTTATACTCAAGCACATCTTTAGATTCCTCAATATGAAGTTGGCGCAATTCCCCATTATCATCTTTACGGTTATAATCATACACACGATAGGTCACATCAGAAGTCTGCTGTATTTCTGCCAGCAAAACCCCGCCACCTATAGCATGAATGCGACCAGCATTGATAAAAAATGAATCACCATGGCTCACGGTATGTGTATCCATCGCTTCTTCTACCGTATTTTTCTCAATATGTTTTTCAAAAATAGCTCGGGTCATATCTGGCTTAAAGCCCACGGTAATCTCTGCGCCTGCATCGGCCTGCATAATATACCACATTTCAGTTTTGCCTACGCCCGTGGGCGAAGTTTCATCAGTTGGGTGCACTTGGATCGAAAGATCTTTGGCGGCATCTATGAATTTAATAAGTAATGGAAATTGTTTCCCAAAATGTTCAAAAACTTTCTTGCCCAAAATCCCTTCGGAATCTAGAGCGATAATTTCCTTTAGGGATTTCCCTTTTAAACTTCCTACGCTTACAATACTCTGTCCTTCTTCAAGATCTGCGATTTCCCAGCTCTCTCCCACTTTGGCATGAGCATCTTTTCCTTTATTGAACCGGTCGTATAATTTCTGACCGCCCCAGATTTTTTCCTTTAAAATAGGCTCAAAAGTAAGCGGGTACATTTCAGTTTTCATGTGTTAGTTCTTTTATGGCTTGTAAGGCCTTTTTAATATGAGGAGCAGCCTTCAGGCTATTATATCTTAGTATCAATTTTCCTGTGGTGTCAAATACAAAAGTTTCCCTTCCCGGCAAGAGTCCAAAAAGTTCTGATTTTACGCCAAATTGTTTGCGCACTTCACCTTTTTCGTCAGCGAGAAAGAGAAAAGGCAAGTTGTGCTTCTCCGCAAAGCGTGAATGTGAAGCTACACTATCGCTGCTTATTGCAATGACTTCTGCCCCGTGCTTCTTAAAATCTTCATAGTTATCCCGAAAACTGCAAGCTTCTTTCGTACAACCAGGAGTGAAGTTTTTGGGATAAAAATAAATCACGACCGGCTTTTTTCCAGCGACTTCTGCGCTGTTAAACCACTCACCTTCCTTCGTTTTTAATTTGAATTTAGGAACCAAATCCCCTTTTTTAAGCGCCATTAGTTTCCGGTATAGATTACGTAATTTCTTGGGGTTTCATAAAGTATTATTTCCAAATCAAAAGAGGCATCGAGTTTCTTTTTCAATTTATCATAAATCACGACTGCGATATGCTCTGCCGTGGGATTTAGGTTTTTAAATTCGGGAACGTCCAGATTAAGGTTTTTATGATCAAAAGCCTCTTCCACTTCAGCCTCAATAAGCTCTTTGAGAATTTTTAAATCGATAACAAAACCGGTTTCCTCATCAATATCTCCCGTTACGCCTACCGTTAACTCGTAATTGTGACCGTGATAATTGGGATAACTACATTTACCGAAAACGTCCAGATTTTTCTGGGTATCCCAATCCGGTCTAAAAAGACGATGCGCCGCATTAAAGTGCGCTTTTCGTTTTACCGTAACTCTCATATTTCAATATGATTGTAAAATTTATCAAAAATAATCTTGAACCAAGCCGTGTAAATAGTAGGATTTTGCTCCATATCTTCCTTGATTTCCTCTAGCGAGCGCCATTTCCATTCTGCTACTTCCTCTGGATTTGGTTCTGGAACATCATCATATTCCCCCAGAAGGATGTAATCATACTCGTGTTCTGTAAGTCCGTTGTCAAAAGGCGCTTTATAGATAAAGGAAATCGATTCGGTAAGTGCAGTGGTAAATCCCATTTCTTCCTGTAAACGGCGGCTTCCGGCGGCAATATTTGTTTCTCCTGGTCGCTGGTGACTACAGCAAGTATTCGTCCACAATCCCGGAGAATGGTATTTGCCCAGCGCTCTACGCTGCAACATAAGCTCTTTTTTATCATTAAAAATAAAAACCGAAAAAGCGCGGTGCAAAAGTGCTTTCTCATGTGCCTCCATTTTAGCCATGAGCCCTACTTGCTTATCGTTTTCATCTACCAGTATTACCATTTCTTCAGCCATACTATTTTTTAAGGCGTAAAGGTACAAATCGTGCCTGCTGTAAACAAAGGTAATTCATTACTTCTTAGAATATACAAGTGCGCGCTATCACAACAAATTGGTCTAAAAAGTAGGCCTATTTAGCCATTTTTGCCTATAAAAAGATCATTTT
>JBBPYO010000308.1:0-2127 GCA_038199845.1 Flavobacteriales bacterium | reverse complement strand
CGCAAAAAGGCCATCGATATCGTGGTTGCAGTCATCGGCGAAAACAAAACCGCCATTTTCTATATATTTTTTGAAGTTTTCCCGCTCTTTTTGACTGAATTGCACCAGTTTATGACCGGTAATATAACAAAACGGAGAAGTGAAAATATCTGAGCTGCTCAGGGTAATAATATGTTCTTGTTTATCAACCGCCAGCGTGGTATATTCTACTAGTGAATTGAGCAAATTAGACGGCATCCGCTGATCTACGTCCCAATCTCCGGACTCATATTGCAAACGCGTAAAAAAGAATTGATTGTTCAATTTAGTGGTAATATTCTATAATTAACTTTGTTTAAATATTCAATCATTACATAGAAAAATGGTTGAAAATCCCTCAATTTTCAAAGCTACCTAAAACTATGTATCTTTGATTTATGAGCATAGTTGAAATAAATAAGGAACGTATAATTGCTTTATGTACTAAACATAAAGTACATAAGCTATTTGTTTTTGGATCCGTTTTGACTAACGACTTTAAAAGCTCCAGTGATATTGATTTCATAGTTGATTTTTCAGACATGGAATTGTATAATTACGCTGATAATTATTTTGAATTCAAAGAATCTCTCGAAAAGTTATTAGAAAGACCTATCGATTTACTTGAGGACGTCGCACTAAAAAATCCTTATCTAAGAAAATCCATTGACGCATCAAAACAGTTAATTTATGGATGATGAAATTAAAACTTGGTTATATGATATTATGCAATCTTTGAACGAAATTGAAAGCTTTTTTGCAAATAGACCGAAAGTATTTGAAAATTATATTACAGACACGAAAACAAAACGGGCTGTAGAACGAAATTTAGAAATTATAGGAGAAGCTGCGAACAGAATACTCAAAAAAGATAAAAATTTTAATCTTAATAATATTTACGGAATAATCGGAACACGTAATAGAATAATCCATGGTTATGATACACCTTCAGATCAAATGATATGGAGTATTCTCATCAACAATCTCCCTAAACTTCGAAATGAAGTGTCTGGATTATTGAATGAATAATATGATTTTCAAACAATCTCCAGACACCTAAAATCTCATTTCTTTCCAAATCCTAATTTATCTGAATTATGAAAATGTTCTTAAAATAAATTCAGGACAACATTTTATACTACACCGCATCAGACAAACTCGTAAAACTAAAATCTCGAATTTTCATATAGGGAATCAAGTTTCCGCCCACGCGTACTTGTTTGCCCAGTTCTTCTAGATTGTTGAGCATAATAATCGGGCTTTCATTAAAACGGAAATTCTTTACGGGATAACGAATCTCTCCGTTCTCGATATAAAAAGTTCCGTCACGCGTAAGTCCGGTAAACAATAAAGACTGCGGATCTACAGAACGGATGTACCAAAAACGCGTGACCAATATTCCTTTTTTGGTGTTTTTGATCATTTCTTCAAGCGAGGCATCGCCGCCGGCCATGATGAAATTATTCGGTGAAGGAGTTGGTTCTACGCCTTGTTTTTCAGCCCAATAACGGCTGTAGGCTAGGTTTTTGACAATTCCGTTTTCAATCCAATCCATTTTTTTAAGTGGAAGTCCCTCACCGTCCCAAGTGGCGGTGGGTACTTCCGTATCTCGTGGATCAGACCAAATATGAACACGATCATCAACAATTTTTTGACCTTTTTTTGTGCCCTTTCCATCTTTAGAAGACATAAAACTTCTACCTTCATCAGCAGTACGCGCATCAAAAGCGCCAAACATCCTACCCAATAATTCTTCCGCGGCGGCTGGTTCTAAGATTACAGTATATCTGCCGGGTTCGATTGCTTTCGCCTCGCTTGACATAACCGCTTTGTCTACTGCAGTCTTTGCAGCTTCTTCAGGATCAAACTTTGTAATATCGTTAAAATCCCGAGTGACCCAGCCAGAACCGGTGCCATCATTTGTGCGCATGGTAACGGTAAAATCTACATTTGTAGACTTATTATAAGCAAAAAGTCCTTTGGAATTTAAAATCGCTTGAAAACCGGCAGAATCATCTAGAAATCCGGCAGAAGTGACGTCATTTTGCGCTGCGGGAGTGATACTACTTTCGGCAACTTTAGCACGATATTCTGGGGTTATATCTGCTG
>JBBPYO010000307.1:0-3712 GCA_038199845.1 Flavobacteriales bacterium | reverse complement strand
GGGCTTTCCACTTCTATCCCTCACGCAGTTTATTGGTAAGAATAAGGTTTACAGATAAGTAGATAATCACGCAGCTCAAAAATAAACGGGAACGCTAATTTCGGCTCCTCCCCTCCCAATAGTTATCGGGATTTAAGGGGAGGGGTTTTTTGATTATTTTACAACTAAAAAATATTATAAACCACTGATTATGAGTTAAAATGTATATTATAGCGCCGTAGTTTTTGCGTTAGGGATAGAAGTGGAAATCCTTTTTGTGAGGAACGAACAAAAAGATTGAAACGTATAGCCCGACCCGTAGGGAACGCCCAAAAATCAAAGAAACCAAAGCCAACAAAACTCCAACTAGAATCTTGCGTTAGGGATAGCAGTGGAAATCCTTTTTGTGAGGCACGAACAAAAAGATTGTAACGTATAGCCCGACCCGTAGGGAACGCCCAAAAATCACAAAAACCAAAGCCAACAAAACTCCAACTAGAATCTTGCCTTAGGGATAGCAGTGGAAATCCTTTTTGTGAGGAACGAACAAAAAGATTGTAGCGTATAGCCCGACCCGTAGGGAACGCCCAAAAATCACAAAAACTAAAGCCAACAAAACTCCAACTAGAATCTTGCGTTAGGGATAGAAGTGGAAATCCTTTTTGTGAGGCACGAACAAAAAGATTGTAGCGTATAGCCCGACCCGTAGGGAACGCCGAAAAAATCACAAAAACTAAAGCCAACAAAACTCCAACTAGAATCTTGCGTTAGGGATAGAAGTGGAAATCCTTTTTGTGAGGCACAAACAAAAAGATTGTAACGTATAGCCCGACCCGTAGGGAACGCCCATAGTATTCAAAATAGCTTTAATGGATTCAAAAAATTTAAATAAGATTAGTTATCGCAAAATGTCCTACTCCAGCTTTTATTTTTGGATTCTAAAATCAGTCCAGAAAGTTGATAAATATATTTCAAGAAATTTTATCGGAAAAATGGTTAAACTACCGTGAAAATTAGCTAATTATAAGGCGCATATAGCTAATTTTAATTTAAAATAAAACAGTATGCGCTCAATCTGGAACGGCTCGATAAGTTTTGGCCTTGTATCAATTCCCATAAAAATGTATTCCGGTTCTGAAGACCGAAAAATCGATCTGGATATGCTGGATAGTCACGATCATGAACGCATTCGCTACAAACGTGTCAATGAGAAAAGCGGTGACGAGGTTGCGTGGAAAGATATTGTAAAAGGCTACAAACGTGATGATGGTTACGTGATTTTGGAAAATGAAGATTTTGAACAGGCCAACGTAAAAAAGAGCAAAACTATCGATATTGAAGAATTTATTGAAGAAGCGGATGTGAGCGATGTGCTGTTCAAAAAACCCTATTTTCTCGAACCACAAAAGGAGGGTGGAAAATCGTATAATCTGCTGCGTGACGCTCTTAAAAAAACTAAAAAACTCGGCGTTGCCACTTTTGTAATGCGTCAAAAAGAGCATTTAAGTCTTATCGGCGTTTATAAAAATGCACTTACGTTGCACGTAATCCGTTTTGATGATGAAATCAGAAATCCTACCGATTTAAAATTGCCTAGCACTAAAGTTTCCAAAAAAGAAGTGGATATGGCGCTTTCGCTCATTGAACAATACACGACAAAATTTGATCCTAAAAAATATAAGGATATTTATAACGACCAACTTCTACAGATCATTAAGGACAAAGCTGCTGGTAAAAAGCCAAAAGCCGCTGAAGAAGTGGACTCCACTCCTACTCCAGCCAAAGATCTTATGAGCCGATTAAAAGACAGTCTGGAGAAAAAGAAAAAGGCCAAAGCTTCTTAAAATAGAAAAATGGGTCTTGAGGAATATAACGCCAAGCGGAAATTCAACTCCACTTCAGAACCGCAGGGAGAGCAGAATAGTGATAATCATAAACGATTTGTGATTCAGCGTCACGATGCGCGAAAATTGCACTATGACCTGAGACTTGAAATGGACGGCGTGCTAAAAAGTTGGGCGGTGCCAAAAGGGCCGTCGATGAATCCCAATGATAAACGCCTGGCCATAAATACCGAAGATCACCCCGTAAAATACCTTGATTTTGAAGGAAATATTCCGAAGGGGAATTATGGTGCCGGTGATATGCAGATCTGGGATCACGGCAGTTACATCGTTCTGCCAACAGATAATGTTGCCGAAGGTTCAGAACAAATCGCCCGTGGTGACCTTAAAATACGGTTTTCGGGCGATAAATTGAAAGGAGATTTTGCACTTGTAAAAATGAAAAGTAGCAAGCAGGAAAAACAATGGCTACTTATCAAAAAGAAAGACCAGTTCGCCACTGAACTGGATTATGATCCAGAGATTTATATTAAAAATTCGGTTTCCTCCGGAAAAAATAAAATCATAAAACTGGATCCCGATCATTTTGTAAAACCCATGCTCGCTTCACAGACCGATAAAATATTCAACAATCCCGATTGGATCTATGAAATTAAATGGGACGGTTATCGCATAATTGCACATGTCAAAGAGGGCAAAGTGGAACTCTATTCCAGAAATGGAAATCTTTATGGAGGCCAATTCCCAACAATAAAAAAAGCCCTGGAACATTTGGAGCAAGATGTAATTCTGGATGGCGAAGTCGTAGTGGTAGATAAGGAAGGCGTGCCCAGTTTTCAGGCGCTGCAGCATTATGATGCACTCACTCCCGGTGAACTGCGCTATTATGTATTTGACATGCTCTACCTCAATGGGCATGAGATGCTTTCGCTTCCGCTTACAGATCGCAAAAGTTTAATTCCAGAAGTTATTGAAAACCTCGATTCCATTTATTACTGCGATCATGTGGAGGGAATGGGAAAATCATTTTATACGAGAGCGATAGATGCTGGACTAGAAGGCGTAATCGCGAAAAAAAAGGACAGTATTTATTCGCCGGGGCAGCGCACTGAGGACTGGTTAAAGATCAAAGCGGTGCAAAGTGAAGAGGCACTTATTTGTGGATATACCGATTCGGTAAGCGGTGGATCGCTTTTCGGTTCGCTGATTTTGGGACGTTTTGAAAATGAGGAACTGGTTTATATCGGCAATTGCGGTTCGGGATATTCCAATGACGATCAAAAAGTGCTGCTGGAAAAATTCAAGGATTTAGCCGAAAAAACGAGTCCGTTTCAAAAAAAATTAAACTTAAAGGGACGGAAACCTAATTGGTTAAAACCAAAGCTGATTTGCGAAGTAAAATTTTCAGAATGGACAAATAACAAGATCATGCGCCATCCCATTTATAAAGGCCTGCGCCATGATAAAAACCCGGAGGAAATTCAGGTGGCAGGTGGCAGTGGCAGTTTCAGTCTCAGTGGCAGTGGCAATAAGAATAACAATAGAAATAATAACAACAGTCTTGAGCTCGACGGCATTCAGGTTTCACTGAGCAATCTAGAGAAAGTATATTGGCCAGAATCGGGTTTTCGCAAGTATGACCTTATTGATTATTACCTTAACATTTCGGATACCATTTTGCCTTATCTAATTGACCGTCCGCAGAATTTACACCGCCATCCTAACGGGATCACTTCGGAAGGATTTTATCAAAAAGACAATGAAAACCTCCCAGAATGGATAAAAACGGTCATTTTACACTCAAAATCGACTAAAAAGGACATTGAATATTTGCTTTGCCAGAATGAGGCCAGTTTACTTTATCTAGCCAATTTGGGTTGTATTGAACT
>JBBPYO010000306.1:0-4148 GCA_038199845.1 Flavobacteriales bacterium | reverse complement strand
TTATATGTGGGCAGGCTTGAGGGTAATGCAGATTCAAAATATTTGCAGCTTTTTGCACTTTTGGATAAAATGAAACTTTACGATGAAGAAGAGATTTCTAATAACCGAATTGTAAAAAAACAACAGCTTTCTAACCTAAAGGCCCACTTGTACAAACAGATCCTGGTGAGTTTACGGTTGAGCCCAGCGCATCAAAATATACGGATTCAGATCCGAGAGCAGCTTGATTTTGCCACCGTTCTCTATCAAAAGGGGCTGTATCAACAAAGTCTGAAACTTCTTGAGAAAGCGAAACATATGGCCATTGAGAATGAAGAAAAAAATGTGGCCTATGAGATTGTGGAACTTGAAAAAGTGATTGAAACCCAGTACATCACGCGCAGTATGAGTACCCGCGCCGATGAACTTGCACAGGAAGCTGAAACGCTGAGCAGGCAAAATATGATGACCAGTAAACTCTCTAACCTGTCGTTACAATTGTACGGTAAGATGCTTAAAATGGGTTATGTGCGCAGTGATGCCGAAAAACAGCGCGTTGAAATATATTTTAATGAAAATCTCCCAGAATACGATATAAATGACCTTGGCTTTCGCGAAAAATTATGGCTTTATAAGGCGCATTTGTGGTACAGTTTTCTGGTTCAGGATTTTTTATCCTGTTACCGCTACGCCAATCGGTTTGTGGAACTTTTTGAAGAACAGCCCAAGATGATTGAGCGTAATCCCGTTTTTTACCTAAAAGGAAATAATTATCTGTTGGAATCCCTTTTTTACCTGAGACACCACACCCATTTTAAAGAGGTTTTGGAACGGTTAGAAGTGCGGCTGCAAGAAACTGATTTTCCCAAAAGCGATAATTTGGAAACCCTGGAATTCTTGTATTTATATTCCAATAAATTGAACCTTAAATTTCTGGTAGGTGACTTTAGCACGCATGACGGAATTATTGAGGAAATCACCAAAAAGCTTAAAGTTCTGGGCAGCAAAATGGATGCGCATCACGTGATGGTTTTTTATTATAAAATCGCCAGTTTATACTTTGGCAATGGTGAAAACAAAAAATGTATTTTCTATTTGGAAAAGATCATCAACAATAAATCCTTAAAAATGCGGGAAGACCTTATGTGTTTTGCCCGTATTTTAAACCTGGTTGCGCATTATGAAGCGGGAATGGATTATCACCTCGAAGCATTGTTGCGCAGCACGTATAAATTCCTGATCAAAATGAACGATCTCCATGAAGTGCAGAAAGAAATGATCAAATTTCTTCGGAATCTGGGCGAGATCTTTCCCGGCGAACTTAAAAATGAATTTAAAAAGCTACGTAAGCAGCTTGAGATCTATGAGGACGATCCTTATGAACGCCGCGCATTTTTATACTTAGACATTCTTTCCTGGCTGGACAGCCGCATAGAAAATCGACCTGTGGCAGAAATCATTAAGGAAAAATCAGCATTATTGATGCGTTAATGGGTAAAAAGGACTCTTTTTTAAATCATTTATTACAGCTCAATCTTGCAATGTTATTGGTAAGTACAAGCGGCGTTTTGGGTCGAAGTATCCCGCTGTGGGCACCCGTTGCGATCGCATACCGTGCTTTACTGGCTGTCGTTTTGCTTTTTCTATTTATGCGTTTTAAAAAAATCAGTCTCATTATTGCCAAAAAAGACCGAAAAATGATCCTTTTGGGCGGTATTTTAATGGGGTTGCATTGGGTTTTTTATTTTCAAGCGCTTCAGCTGAGCAGCGTCGCCATTGGGATGCTCACTATTTATACGCATCCCACTTTGACCAGTATTCTGGAACCCATAATCATGAAAAAACCCTTTCAGAAAATTCATCTGTTACTGGGCATTCTGGTATTAATAGGAATCACTTTTCTGGTGCCCGATCTCGATCTGGAAAATCAAAATACGCGGGCGGTTGGTTTTGGTCTGATTTCGGCTTTGGCCTATTCCCTTCGGAATATCTTAATGAAAAAACAAATCGAAAATTACCACGGCAGTCTGCTTATGTGGTATCAAATGGTCATTATTGCGGTTGCACTGATTCCGCTTTATTTTATGACCTCACCTGAAGCTTTGACCGAAGCTTTTCCTTACTTGCTCATGCTTGCACTGGTCACTACGGCCGTAGGTCACACGCTTTTTTTAATGAGTTTCAAGCATTTTAATATTACGACCGCCAGCATTATAAGTAGCGTGCAACCCATTTATGGAATTCTTATGGGAATCTTTATTCTTGGTGAAATACCCCGCTGGGGAACGCTAATAGGAGGCGCGATGATCTTGACTGCGGTAATTACGGAAAGCCTGAGGAGTTTTAGAAAAAAGGAAGGTGTTTTAGAGAGGATAGAATAAAGAGAAGGGAATAAAGATAAGAGAAATAACGATTTGACCTGCAAGGCGCTGTGCTGAGCTTTTCGAAGTGAGTTGTTTTTCCGAGGGACGAGGTAACAATACATCGTAGATTTTATAGGGAATGTCCCTCTAAATTACGTTTACAAGAGCAATTTTGTCTGGCGAATTTTTTTCTTATATAATTATATTTTGACGCAACCTTTTTGATCTTTTTGCATCTATATGGAAACTCTCCTTATGAAAACAAAATTTTTATTTTTTTTAATTCCCGCATTTTTACTTGCTTGTAGTAACGATGACGATGGTAAAAAACAAGTTGTGGAAAATACATTTACGTCTTCAAAAAACGACCAAAACTGGAACGGAATTACAGAAATAACCATTACGGCCGAAGATACGCTCGTTTTTTTAGGTGTGGCTGATGGTGGTGCGGATTATGGAGTGGTAGTAGCGAGAGTCAAGTTTAAGGGAGAAGGGTCTTACATGCTCAAAGGAAATCAGGGCAGTTACTATGAAACCATAGGCGCTGATGCATTGATCACACAGTATGTTATTGAACCGGAAAAAACAGGAAGTTTTGATATTACCTCCTACGATGAATCAAGTAGAAGCGTAGAAGGTAATTTTGAATTACCATTAAAGGCTACCTACTTAAATGTAGCCAATACTAAGGATAGTATTTTGACTATAGTTAACGGACTTTTTTCGGGAACTATCAGAGAAGAGATAATACGTTAAGCAAAAGTAAAAACAGTACTATTTCTTCTTGAAGATCTAGCGTGGCATTTAGTAAAGTACAGCGATTTTACAAACTAAAATATTCTATTTTCTAGAAAATTATACCGCAACTAGCTAGTTCCCCCTTCGGGGGTTAGGGGGATTTAGTTTAAGAGGACACACATGCTTTCCACAATGCATCTTCTGCTGAGGGCAGCGCTATAAAAGTTAATTCTTCTTGTTGCACGGGGTGCGTCAAGATCAATTTTCGGGAGTGGAGGTGAATGCTTCCGTCGGGGTTGCTACGGTCAAAACCATATTTGAGATCCCCTTTTATGGGACAGCCAATTGCCGCCATTTGTGCTCTGATCTGGTGGTGCCGACCGGTATGCAAATCAATTTCCAATAAGTAATAATTATTGAACTCCTGAATGATTTTATAGTCTAAAATGCTTTTTTTGCTATCGGGTATTTCTTTTGGGTGCGCATAGGATTTATTTTGTTTGCTATTTCGCTTTAAGAAATGAACTAAAGTATCCTGCTCTTTCGGCGGCCTGTTTTTTACTATTGCCCAGTAGGTTTTTTTCGCTTCCTTTTCAGCAAAAAGTTTGTTGAGACGTGGCAGCGCTTTTGAGGTTCGTGAGAAAATAACAATTCCGCTGGTGGGTCGGTCAAGCCGGTGTACCACGCCCAGATAAACCGCTCCCGGCTTATCATATTTTTCTGCGATATACGATTTTACCACTTCGCTAAGCGGTTTATCCCCCGTTTTATCACCCTGTACAATATCACCGGGTCGTTTATTTATCACGATAATGTGATTGTCCTCATATAAAACTTGGAGGTTGTCTTTAGTGCTGTGTATATTAATAATGGAAGTAATTGCTTTGAGTTTTTATTGATTGTAGCAGAATGGTAATACCCTTTTATTAGGACTTCAGAGGTTTTTCAGAAGGATCTTTACGCATATTTGCTAAATACGCTTTAATTTCGGTTAAATTCATATCCTGCATTTCCATGTTCATGGTGTCACGAATGCTTCTGATTTTTTCGACTATTCCCTTTTCCGTT
>JBBPYO010000305.1:0-2083 GCA_038199845.1 Flavobacteriales bacterium | reverse complement strand
GTACTTTCTGCAACTGTGCGATGCTATTATGGGTATAAATCTGTGTGGAAGCAAGGCTATTATGACCCAACAGCTCCTTAACCGAATTTAAATCTGCACCATTGTTGAGCAAATGTGTTGCAAAAGTATGCCTCAACATGTGTGGACTCTTCTTGATCTTTTGAGATACCGCACTAAAATAATTATTTATTATTCTATAAACAAGCATGTTATACA
Source organism: Flavobacteriales bacterium (assembly GCA_038199845.1). Taxonomy (GTDB): domain Bacteria; phylum Bacteroidota; class Bacteroidia; order Flavobacteriales; family Flavobacteriaceae; genus Leeuwenhoekiella. The sequence continues at coordinate 1,867 of JBBPYO010000305.1, read as the reverse complement.
TTTTAACGCCTTTATTGGTCAATAAAAGATTAGGATCTTTTAAATCGGGAAAATTTTCTTCACGCTTTTTCAAATAGCTGCTTAAAATCCCCCCTAGAGACTCAATAACGGGGATAAACCGCTCTTTATTTCGCTTGCCCAAAACCTTAAGCACTTTTTCACCTTCGTTTATATTACCTATTTTAAGATTTATCAACTCGCTGCGCCTCATCCCAGTGGAATAAAATAGTTCAACAAGCAAACGATCACGCAGGCTGGTAAAATCTGAAAATTCAGTTAGAGGATCAAGCACTGCATCGATTTCTTGCTTCGAAAAGGGAATTTGTACTTTAGTCTTCGCTTTAATAGATCGATGACGCGCTAATGGCGAGGTCACAATATCACCTGTCTTTTGAAGAAATTTGTAATAGGTTTTTAGAGAAGCAATTTTTCGGTTGATGCTGCGGCTGGAGATTTTATCTTCAGAAAGAGCAACAATCCAGCTTCTTATCATAGCGTAGGTGACTTCTTGGGAAGTGCTGATTTCAAATTCCGCTTCCGAGAAATTGAAAAATGCTTGTATATCCGTTCTGTAGGCAATAAGCGTATGCTCGCTGTAATGCTTTTCTAATTTTAAGTAGTTTAAGAACGATTCTAGGGGCAAAATGGTTGATTTTAAGCCTCTAAAATAGGAAAAATAAAGAGATTTAGAACAAAAAAAATCCGCTTGAATAGATTATTCAAGCGGATTTATATGTTGAAAGAGGATTAGTCTCTCTGTTAAAATCCTATCACAAGACGGATTTATACATCCTGATATAAAATCGGGATTAGTTCAGCTAATTCTTTAAAAAAGTGAAACTATTTTAAAGCAAAAGTCTGCCTAGATATTCTCCTTGTCGCGAAGCCCTTGTATGTAAGAGGCTTTCTGAATTTGCCTCCTTCGTGATACTGAGGGTTTAGTAAAACTCTGACGGTCACGTAGCCTACGCATAGTTCCCGTTTTATCAAACTTTCTTTTAAAACGCTTAAGCGCCCTATCGATATTTTCTCCGTCTTTAATTGGTATAATTAACATAGTGGTACCTCCTTTCTTTTAATTCGTATTCCGTTCTGTAAACTGGTATTTCTAAAATTGAGTGCAAATATAAACCAATTCTAAACACTGACAAACTTAAATGAAATTGTTTAATCGATTAAATAAGAATTTGTCTAATTGTTTAAATATTGATTCGGTGAAATGTAAATTTGTTTAATCGTTGATTCGTTAAAGCCCTACTTAAAATTAATCCTTGTAGTTTTCAACTACTCACAGATTATCGATCACTTTTCACTACTATTTGTTCACTTCACACTGGTACTATATACTTTATCTCTGCTAATTGCTAACTGATTACTGTTAATTGCTCTTTGTTCACTGTCCACTGAGACTGCAAACTGATTCTCAACGCGCTGCTGGTTTATATTCCTTTTTATCAATCACCATCTTTGCAATGATCTCTTTGAGTATTTCCGAAGTACCACCACCTATGGGACCCAATCTACTGTCGCGGAACATTCGTGCCAGCGGATAATCTTCTATATAACCGTAACCACCTAGCATTTGAAGGCAATCATAGATTACTTCATCAGCCATTTTTGTGGACTTCATTTTAGACATGCTCGCCTCTTTAACCACATATTCACCTTTTCCTAGATTATCTGCAATGGCATAGTTGAAGGTTTTACAGACTTCAATATCACTCGCCATTTCAGCCACTCTGTGCCGTAAGGCTTGAAATTTATTTATTTTTTTTCCGAATGCCGTACGCTCTTCCATATAACCCATAGCATACTCCAGCGCAAAGTCTGCTCGAGAATGGGCATTTATACCCATAATCAGCCGTTC
>JBBPYO010000304.1:0-3144 GCA_038199845.1 Flavobacteriales bacterium | reverse complement strand
TTCGGGGGCTGGGGGAATTTACATCCACATCCCATTCTGCAAGCAAGCCTGCCATTATTGCGACTTTCATTTTTCGACATCATTGAAGAAAAAAAGCGAATTGGTAGATGCGCTTTGCAGCGAAATGATCCTTCGGAAGGAGGAAATCAACGGTCCCTTAGAAACTATTTATTTTGGTGGAGGCACGCCCAGTTTGCTAGAAGAAGTTGATCTTCAGAAGATTTTTAACGCTATTTATTCGACCTTCGAGATTGCCGAAAATCCAGAAATTACGCTTGAGGCTAATCCCGATGATCTTACCGAAGAAAAATTGGAAGTATTTTCCCGCTCCAAGATCAACCGGCTCAGTATCGGCGTGCAAAGTTTTTTTGACGAAGATTTGAAGTTGATGAACCGCGCCCATAATTCCGAGGAGGCTTCCGGCTGTCTGGAACTGGCAAAACAGTATTTTGACAACATTTCCATAGATCTTATTTACGGTATGCCCGAAATGAGTAATGCCCGCTGGGAAGAAAACCTGGATAAAGCTTTAGCACTGGGCATTCCGCATATTTCAAGTTACGCACTTACGGTAGAACCGAATACTGCACTAAAGAAATTTATAGACAAAGGTCTTGTAAAACCTGTCGACGATGACGTTGCGCAAGCTCATTTTGAGATCTTGCAGGAAAAAATGGCAGTCGCTGGTTTTGAAAATTATGAATTTTCAAATTTTGGAAAACCAGGCCATTTTTCGCGAAACAATACCGCGTATTGGACACAAAAAAGTTATTTGGGCATCGGCCCTTCGGCGCACAGTTATGACGGCGACCGCCGCAGTTGGAATATTAATAATAATGCGCTTTATATAAAATCAATTACAAAAGGCGAACTTCCGTTAGAGCGGGAAATCCTTTCAGTGACCGATAAATATAACGAATATGTGATGACCGGGCTACGAACTGTTTGGGGTGTTTCCATAGAGAAAATAACGACCAATTTTGGTCCTAAATTCGGAGAATATATGCTTAAACAAGCCGAAAAACACCTTCAGGAACACCTGCTTTTTCAGGACGGCGACCGCATTGTTGTTACACATAAAGGCAAGTTTCTAAGTGATGGGATTGCCAGCGATCTCTTTTTGCTTAATTTAAGTTAGTATATTTAAGGCTCCAAGTCTTATATCAAAGCAAAAAACATGAAAGCGACCTTTACGATTAACAAAAAGCCAGTGTATGTAAATCTGTCGAAGCCCATAGATATTTCCATACCTGTGCGCTCTGGGGAAGAAAATCCTTCCGCCTGGTATATTGATCCACCTAAAATCACGCCTGTTGTAGAAGGCAAATGGGTGGCCAAAGTAAGTGAGGGTGCGGTGGTTAATTTTAATAACATTTATTACAATCCACATGCGCACGGCACCCATACGGAATGCGTGGGCCATATTACCGAAGAATTTCACAGCATAAATGATTGTCTTAAAACCTTCTTTTTTACGGCCGAAGTGATCACGATCGCACCCACTTCAAAAGGGGAGGATTACATTATAACCAGAAACCAGGTGGAAAAAGCGCTCAATGGTAAACAACCAGAAGCTGTAGTAATACGCACATTGCCAAATAGTCGCGAGAAAGTACAGCGCAACTGGTCACACAGTAATTGGCCCTATTTGCTTGAGGAAGCCACCGTCTTTTTTCGCGAAAGCGGTGTAAAACATCTGTTGATCGATCTGCCGAGTGTGGATCGAGAAAATGACGAGGGTGTTTTGGCAAGTCACAATGCTTTTTGGAATACGGCCGGCGAAACACGTTTTGACGCCACAATCACCGAAATGATTTTTGTGCCGCATACCGTAAAAGACGGTTCTTATTTATTGAATCTACAGATTGCTTCGTTTCATAATGATGCCACCCCCAGTAAACCTGTTTTGTACGAGATTCAAGGCTAAAAAGCAGGAATAATATTTTTGATAACATCTAGAATTTTATCCATAATTCTGAATTCAAAATTCTTAATTTTAAAAAATGGAATATTTATTTATTGGCCTCGCTTTGGGCAGCGTCATCGCGTATTTTATTTTTGCCCGCTTCAATAAAAGTAAGCGGCAGGAACACGCTAATTCACAGTCTTCCGTCTTGATGGAAAAAATCCGTTCAGTGTGCAAATTTATTACCGTGGAAGGTGATTTTTCGGAAATTTACCATTACAAAAACGTTCAGGATAAATGGATGAACCTTTTTCTTGGAAGCAAAAAGGCATTAGTACTCGTGGATGCGAAAGCCTATGTGGGCTACGACCTGACCAAGATTAAAATGCAGGCCGATGTAAAAAACAGGGTTATTATCCTCACGGAATTTCCCAAACCAGAACTGCTGAGCATCGAGACCGATTTTAAATATTACGATAAACATGAAGGTTGGGCGAACCCTTTTACATCTACAGATCTCACCGAGATCAATCGTGAGGCCAAACAGTATATTGTAGATAAAATTCCCCAGAGCGGCCTGTATGCAGAAGCGTCCAAACAAGCTTTGAGCACGGTTGATCTAATGAAGAATTTAGTGGAAACCATAGGGTGGAAACTGGATTATACGGCTTTGATCCAGATTGATGAAGCGACCAAAAAAATAGAAAAATAACAATGGCCAAAGCGTTTGAAATACGTGTTCTCAAATACGGTGAAGTCGAAGAATTTTATCATTTGGCGCATAAAATATGGCCAATTACCTATAAAAACGTCCTTTCTGAGCAACAAATCAGCTATATGCTCGAATTGATGTACAGTACAGAATCTTTGGAAAAACAGCAGAAAGACGGCTGTAACTTTTATCTCTTACAGGCAGAAGAACAAGCTATTGGTTTTCTTTCCATTCAGCATAATAAAGATAATTCAGGAAAAACCAAAGTTCAAAAAATCTACGTGCTGACCGAATTTCAAGGTACTGGAGCGGGCGGTTTCTTAATGGATTTTGCAATTTCGGAAGCAAAAAAAAAGGATTCTACCGCCGTTTTCCTGAATGTTAACCGTCATAATAAGGCTATAGGTTTTTATGAGCATTTTGGTTTCAAAAAAATGTACAGTGAAGATAATGATATTGGCCACGGCTACCTTATGGAAGATTGGGTGATGGAAATCCCCCTAACCCCCGAAGGGGGAATTTAGCT
>JBBPYO010000303.1:0-2944 GCA_038199845.1 Flavobacteriales bacterium | reverse complement strand
GTTCAGCGATCACTTTGTCGGCGATGAGATTGCGCAAAGCAACAATATTCGGTTGATTTTGGTACTTTGTAAATCGCTTCAATCCCATAAGCATCATGCGCTGTTCATCGCCTTCAGCGAAAGAAACGATTCCTTCTTTTGCTTTCTGATTGATGATATCCACCGCGTGATAAAGATAGAGCTGCGCCATTGCAATTTGTTCCTTTTGATCATCTTCACCGTCGCGTTTGGCATTTTTTTCCGCACGTAGAATGGTACTTTCGGCCATATAAACTTCAATAAGTATGTCAGAAGCTGCAAGCAATAACTGCTGATGCTGATCCAGTTCTGGACCAAATTTCTGGATTGCACTACCGGCAACCATTAGGAAAACCTTTTTCAATTTTGCAACCATCGCTTTTTCCTCAGCTAAGATTCCACTAAAATCTGGCGTATTAAAATCGGGTACGGAAGTAAGCTCTTCGCCCACCGCCATCGCTGGTTTTAAAAGATCTACATGACCTTTCATCGCTTTTTTGACCAACATTCCTACCGCTAGCATACGGTTAATTTCATTTGTTCCTTCATAAATTCGAGGAATACGGGCGTCTCTCCAGGCAGATTCCATAGGCGCATCCGCGCTAAAGCCCATTCCACCAAAAATCTGGATTCCCTCATCTGCGCAATGCTGAATATCTTCAGAACACGCAACTTTAAGAATGGAACATTCTATTGCATATTCTTCAACACCTTTCAATTCTGCTTCTTGGTGTGAATTTCCATCTTCCATGCGCATATTAATGCGGTCTTCGATGTTTTTTGCAGCGCGGTAAGAAGCGCTTTCCCCAGCATATGCAGAAGTAGCCATTTCGGCCAACTTCAACTTAATTGCGCCAAACTGGGCGATCGGCATTTTAAATTGAATACGCTCATTAGCGTATTTTACCGCGTTTGTGGTAACCCGGCGCTGGGCGTCAAGACAAGCTGCAGCCAACTTGATTCTTCCGATATTCAGCGCGTTCATGGCGATCTTAAAACCTTCTCCACGACCTGCGAGCATATTTTCAACGGGAACTACGGTATCGTTGAAAAAAACCTGACGGGTGGAGGAGGCATGAATACCCAATTTTTTCTCTTCGTCACCCATAGAAATTCCATTATTTTTATCGTTTTCAACAATAAAACCGGTGATATTCTTATCATCTTCAATACGGGTAAAAACGATCAGAAGGTTACAAAAACCGGCATTCGAGATCCACATTTTTTGTCCGTTGATCTTGTAGGATTTCCCATCGGCACTTATTTCAGCTTTGGTTTTACCGCTGTTTGCGTCAGATCCAGCGCCTGGTTCAGTCAATGCATACGCACCAAACCATTCGCCAGTGGCCAATTTTGGTACGTATTTTTTCTTCTGCTCCTCATTTCCATAAAGCGTGATCGGCATGGTGCCAATTCCCGTATGTGCGCCAAAAGCGGTCGCGATAGAACCTGTCACACCAGAAATATAATCGCAAACAAGCATCGTGGAGACAAAACCCATTCCTAGTCCGTCGTATTCTTCCGGCACGGAAACACCAAGAAAACCAAGTTCGCCGGCTTTGCGCATCACTTCTTCGGTCAGTGCATAATCCTTATGCTCAAAACGTTCCCTATGCGGAACCACCTCGCGGTTCACAAATTCCATCACAGATTCCTTCATCATCTGCTGCTCTTCAGTAAAATCTTCGGGAGTGAATATATCTTCGCAAGCGGTTTCTGTAACCAAAAATTGGCCGCCGCGGAGAAGGTCTTTCTTATTTAATGTTTCCATGTTATATTATTTTGATGTTTCCCCCTCTAACTCCCCCCAATGGGGAAGAATTTTTGCGGAATTGATTTCAGGTTAAAATATATTTCTAAGTTCGTTTTTACTCCTCCCTTTGGGGGAGGTTGCGAGGGGATTATTTAAGAAATTCAAAAACCCCCGCGGCGCCCTGTCCTGTTCCCACGCACATAGTGACCATTCCATATTTCCCTTGCATATTACGCTTGCGCATTTCGTCAAATAACTGAACGGAAAGTTTAGCTCCGGTACAACCCAGCGGATGGCCAAGGGCAATCGCGCCACCATTGACATTCACGATATCGGGATTGAGAGCTAATTCACGGATTACCGCGAGCGATTGAGAAGCAAAAGCTTCATTCAGCTCAATAAGTTCAATATCTTCTAATTTTACATCGGCTTGTTTTAGCGCTTTAGGAATCGCTTTTACGGGACCGATACCCATAATTCTGGGTTCTACGCCCACGGGAGCGAAATTCACCAAACGGGCGATAGGCTCCAGATTGAGTTCTTTCATCATTTTCTCGCTCATAATCAGCGTAAAAGCGGCGCCATCGCTCATTTGTGAAGAGTTTCCCGCAGTGACGCTTCCGCCTTCGGCAAAAACGGGACGCAGCTTAGCCAAAACTTCAAGACTGGTATCTTTCCGCGGACCTTCATCTTTTTTTACCGTATACGTTGTTGTTTCCTTTTTACCGGAATCATTAACAAAAGTTTCATGCACTTCAATGGGAACGATCTGATCCTGAAAACGGTCTTCTGCCTGCGCTTTCAAGGCTTTTTGATGTGAATTAAAGGCAAATTCATCCTGATCTTCACGGTTCACGTTAAATTGCTTGGCCACTGCTTCCGCGGTAAGTCCCATATTCCAATAATAATCTTCGTGTCCTTCCTTGGCCAGTTTGTAATCCGGCACCGGTTTGTAGCCGCCCATAGGAATATAGCTCATACTTTCGGCACCGCCGGCGATAATACAATCTGCCATTCCAGCCTGGATCTTCGCCGAAGCCATCGCAATCGTTTCAATCCCAGAAGCGCAATACCTGTTTACGGTCACCCCGGGAACATCGTCGATTTTAAGTCCCATAAGCGAAATCAACCTGCCCATATTAAGACCTTGTTCCGCTTCTGGCATCGCGTTGC
>JBBPYO010000302.1:0-3099 GCA_038199845.1 Flavobacteriales bacterium | reverse complement strand
TCATTTTTGCCAGTTGTTTGTTCAGCTCAAAAAAAATATTAACACCTACGCTAAAATTTGAAGCGTATAAAAAGGCACCTTCATTATTCTTACATAATTGTGTGATTTCATCATAATGCTCCAACCAACCCGTAGTGCCGGAAACTACTGGCACGTTATTTTTTAGACAATTAGAAATGTTATTTACCGCAGCTTCAGGAATGCTAAAATCGATGGCAACATCAACGTTTTCTAAGGTAAAACTGTCGTTTTTATCAACTTTAAGTACAATTTTATGACCTCGGTCTTCAGCGATTTTTTCAATCGTCTGTCCCATACGGCCGTATCCTAGAAGTGCAATATTCATCATTAAAAAGAATAGGTTAAGCTAGCGCCAAAAGTGTTTATTGGGCTAAATTCATCCCTTTTAAAATAGGGATTTAAGGTAAGTGAATCGTCAACATTAAACTGCGATAAATGTGCTCTAACGTTGGCCTCAACAATTTGTAGCACATAAATTCCCGCTGAAATCAGGATTGCAAGCTCTTTATTTCTTCGGAATTGAGTTTGGGCCCGCAATAAGGCCGCTTCACTAAAAACCTGCGTTTGTGTACCATCTTCTGCCACAATCGTAAATTCATCAATGCGCCCGGCGATACGTTCTTTATAAGCAGAGCGGTAACGCTGAAATTCTTTCTGGTTATAAACCGCAATGCCCACGCCCGTTCCCAGTGCGGCGTATACTATGGGAACTTTCCAATAATCTTTATTATACGCCTGGCCAAGTCCCGGTAAAACTGCGGAATAAAAGGCGACTTTCGCGGGTTTTAAAGGCAGATAATCCTCATCGGCAACAGTATCTTGCGCCGTTACCGTGGCCATCTGATCAGAAGTGGCCTTAATTTGCGCTTGCGCGGAAAAACAGAGCAGAAATATGCCCAGCAACGATAAATAGGTTTTAATCTGCACCTTTGATCAGTTTTTGAATACGTTTAAAATCCTCTTCCGAAGAAAAAGGAATTATGAGTCGGCCGTTTCCCTTTTTGGCCACTTTAACCTCTACTTTGGCACCAAAATAGCTTCCTATTTCTTTTTTACCATTGTTTATAAAATCCGGTAATTTCGGCTTAGCCGATGAAACCGCAGCATTTCCATCTGCCTTATAGTTTTTCACTAAAGTTTCGGTGGCGCGTACAGAAAGGGAATTTCCAACAATTTTCTCGTAAATATCCAGTTGGTCTCCAGTATTTTCAATACTTATCAGCGCGCGGCCGTGACCCATAGATAAAAATCCGTCGCGCATGCCGGTTTGTATAATGGGATCCAATTTTAATAAACGCAGGTAATTGGCAATAGTAGATCTATTTTTACCCACACGATCGCTCATTTGCTCTTGGGTCAAATTAATCTCTTCAATAAGACGCTGGTAGGAAAGTGCAATCTCTATGGGATCAAGATCTTCCCGCTGAATATTCTCAACGAGGGCCATTTCCAGCGATTCCTGATCATTGGCAATACGAATATAAGCAGGAATTTTCTGGAGTCCGACTATTTTTGAAGCCCGAAAACGACGTTCACCAGAAACCAGTTGATATTTGCCAAAACTCAATTTCCGCACCGTAATGGGCTGAATCACTCCAAGTTCTCTAATCGAACTGGCGAGTTCCTTGAGGCCTTCTTCATTAAAACTGCTGCGCGGCTGAAAAGGATTGACTTCTATCGCGGTAAGATCGAGTTCTACAATACTGCCCACTACCTTATCTGCACCTTTATCTTCCGCCGATTTTATGTCATTCTTAGGATCATTGAGCAATGCAGAAAGTCCGCGGCCCAGTGCCTGTTTTTTTGTAGCTTTCGCCATTACGCTTCGTTTTTCTTGATTATTTCCTGAGCCAGACTCAGGTAATTTGTGGCTCCCTTACTCGCCGCATCATAATTTATAATGCTTTCCCCATAACTGGGCGCTTCACTTAAACGTACGTTACGCTGTATAATTGTTTCAAAAACCATCTCGTTAAAATGCTTTTGCACTTCTTCCACAACCTGGTTGGAAAGGCGCAGACGCGAATCAAACATCGTAAGCAGTAGCCCTTCAATATCAAGTTCTGTATTATGTATCTTTTGAACACTTTTTATGGTATTGAGCAATTTGCCCAAACCTTCAAGTGCGAAATACTCACATTGAATAGGGATTATCACAGAATCTGCCGCAGAAAGTGCATTCAACGTCAATAATCCCAGTGAAGGAGCACAATCTAAGAAAATGTAGTCATAGTCATCCCTGATTTGATTTATGGCCTTGCGCAGCATATATTCCCGCTCTGCCATATCTACCAATTCAATTTCTATAGCGACGAGATCAATATGAGCGGGAATTAGGGAAAGGTTTGGGGAGTCTGTCACCATAATTGCGCTTCGCGGATCTACGTTCTCATCAAACAGCTGGTATGTACCAACTTCCACACCTTCCACATCAATGCCCAACCCAGAAGTGGCGTTTGCTTGTGGATCCGCATCTATAAGCAACACTTTTTTTTCCAGCACTCCCAGACAAGCCGCAAGATTTACCGCAGTCGTGGTTTTGCCCACGCCGCCTTTTTGATTTGCTACTGCTATAATTTTACCCATGGTACAAGCGCTCGGTTGTTGAGCGGCAAAAATACGATTTATAATATGCTTTCAAAATTACAGTTGTTAACAGTTTTAAAGGTTTTACGCACAGCGCATTGATTCTTTAACCCCTTTTTCAGGCTAAATCGCTGTACTTTTTTCACTTGAAAGAGATAAATTATGTCAAAAACCGTTTAATTCAATCGATTTTCACCTGTTTTTAGGCCATTTTTGGGTCGAAAACTGTGATTTTTACGATTCAATGATTTTTGACCATTTCTTTCGGTTTTAGGCGTTCCTTGGACAGGGCTTTACGATGCAATCTTTTTCTCGTTCTTCTTAAAAAGGCCTCCTCCCCGTAGGGTTAGGCAGATTTACTTCGATCACTAACGCGGAATCTATTTATATAATAAGTTTTATCGGTTTTTGGGCGTTACCCTGCGGGTCGGGCTTTGCGTTGCAATCTTTTTACGAGGGGCAAAAAGGATTTCCACTGCAATCCCTAACGCG
>JBBPYO010000301.1:0-6294 GCA_038199845.1 Flavobacteriales bacterium | reverse complement strand
CTTAAATACTTTCTGATGTGATTTTCATAAAGCTGCGCCAGTTCTTCCGAATACTCTTTGGCTAGATAGGATTCATTTTCTTTAATATTTTCTATGGAATGGGGGTGTTTTACAAGATCATACAACTTGTCAAACCACTTTTCGGCAATATAAAAATTTGCAATATGGTTGAAATTTGAATAGCTCGTGCGCATTTCAGTTATCAGTTTATTGAGATAATCTGTCCATTTATTTTCAGGGATTCGCGCTTTTACCAGATGGCTATATTCCATTTTATCCTGATGAGAATCTTCTAAGATCAAGACACTTACGAATTTCACTATCTCCTCCTTATCTGAACTGGAACGCGATATTAACTGGAGTCTCTAACCATAAAATCCTGTTTTCCAATGGCAGTGCCCAAATGTTGTACAGCTCCAGATCTAAATAATCCAGACCCCGTTTTAGGATCGCTTCATCAATAAAGTGTTCAAATTGATCTAAAAGAATTTGTGATATGGTATTGATTTAGATTGTTAAAAATAAGCAATAGTTAGAATACAAAAATATACAGTTCATGCGCTGATGGCATAAGAAACTACCGCAGAATCCTGTTTTTATTAATACCTTTGCCGCTTTCGCGAAAAAAAACATATGCAAGAAAATCCTTCCCTTGACGACTTTAAAGAAGGTCAGGTGCTGCTTTTTGACAAACCACTGGGATGGACGTCTTTTCAAGTGGTAAACAAAGTGCGCTGGCTGATCAAAAAAGCTTACGGAATCAAAAAGATAAAAGTTGGGCACGCGGGCACATTAGATCCACTGGCGACCGGGCTTCTTATTATTTGTACGGGAAACTTCACCAAGCGCATCGAGGAATTTATGGGGCAGGAAAAGGAATATACCGGCACGATAACACTTGGCGCCACAACACCATCCTACGATCTGGAAACAGAAATTGATGCCACTTTTCCGCTCGGCGGAATCAATGAGGAAGATATTAAAGCGGCCACTCCACAATTTACGGGAACAATCCAACAACGGCCACCTATATTTTCAGCATTAAAAAAAGAAGGAAAACGGCTCTATGAGTTTGCCCGTGCCGGGGAAGAAGTCGAAATCCCAGAACGGGAAGTGCACATCAGTAAATTTGAAATCACGCGTGTTGCGCTTCCAGAAATAGACTTTAGCGTGGTTTGCAGCAAAGGAACTTATATTCGCTCACTCGCGTATGATTTCGGCAAAGCGCTGAACAATGGTGCACATCTTTCCGCACTTAGGCGCACAAAAATCGGTTCATTTGAAGTGAAAAATGCCCTAAATATTGAAGAATTTGATGCCATACTTCCAAAATCTGATTAGTTTATATACTTTTATTCCCTTTAAAAAATCCTCAAATCATTTGAAAAAAGCAATTTTTCTGATTACTTTACATTTAGCGATTTAGAAATCGTATTTTAAAAGATTAATTCTCCAAGTAGTTTTGCAATGAATATAAGTCCGCAGGATAAAGCTTTCTTGATCACCTTTAGCAGTGCATCCGTACTGATATTGGTGTTCTTTTTTGCTACGTTACATCCTTTTGAAAAACAACTGGTCGCAGAAGAATTCATTGATATGACGATCATTGAAGAGCCCGAACAAAAAACACCCGAGGAATTACAAAAAGAAGAAATAGCGGCGCTGAACGAACCCATTTCCCATCAAATAAAGGACGAATCGCGCCTGCAGAATGAGGCCGAAAAGTTTTTCTCTCAGGAAGACCAAGTGCGCGATGCATTACAAGAAAAGCAGGAAACCGAGGACGAAACCGCGACAGAAGAAATAAGCGAAGCCGGCGACTATAAAAATAAAATAGAGGCGCTGCGTCAGAAAGCTAAAACCGCTAAAGATTCTGAGACCGGCGAAAAAAAATCAAAACTAACTCAGAAAGCATCTTCCACCAGTAGAAAAACCACGATAAGTTACATACTTCAGAAACGCAATGCATTGAGAATTCCAAACCCTGTTTATACCTGTAATGCGGTAGGTAAAGTGGTTATTAATATACAAGTAAGCGATACCGGGATCGTGACCAAAACCAGCTTCAACAAAGCCGCCTCTTCTACCTCAAACGGCTGCCTTGTAGATCAAGCGCTTGACTATGCAAGCAGGGCCAATTTTAACAGCGCTCCACGCAATACGCAGTTGGGCAGTATCACTTTTGAATTTCAGGGTTAGTTTTAACAACTGGCTCGGTTTTATTTACGTTATATATGCTGAAAAACAGATCTTAAAATTATAAATTGATTCCACTGCACCAAAAATTCAGCACCTTACTTTTCACCATTCCCTTTCTATTTGGACTTATCAAATCCTTGCACGCCCAGCAAAACATAGATGATCTTCTTAAAAAGTACAATAACAATAGCGTCCCCTATATTTCGGTAGAAGAACTCAAAATGGATAAGGAGAATTATATTCTTCTGGATACACGAAAAAAGGAAGAATACAATGTGAGCCATATTCCCGGAGCGATCTGGGTGGGCGAGCGTTTAAACGATATTTTGGTGGACTCGCTTCAGCTTAAAATATCGCAACCTATCGTAGTTTACTGCTCCGTGGGTGTGCGCAGCGAGACCTATGGCAACCAAATGAAAAACAGAGGTTTTACTCAAATAAACAACCTCTATGGAAGCATTTTTGCATGGAAAAATGCCGGTTTTGCAGTAATTGACCTTGACGGAAAAGAAACCGAAAAAGTACATGTCTATTCAAAAATCTGGGGAAAGTATCTCAAAAACGGGCTGAAAGTATATTAAATTTCCCGAATTTTACAGTCTCAAAATAAACGGTTCTCTGATGCGGGGGAACAGCCAACTCTTGGCTCCTCTTCTTTAGAAAACCATTTCTAACGCATAAAATTTAATTCCATATTATGGGCTTATTGAGCAAAAAACAAACAGATGAAGATGTTGATTTTTTAACAGATTTTCATTTTCCCACTTCAACCCAAGCACTCGTTATTTTTACCCGAAACCTGGAACTGGGCAAATGTAAAACCCGTCTTGCCAAGACCGTAGGCGATGAGAGTGCGCTGCGTATCTATAAATTCTTATTGTCTCATACCGTAGATATCACCGAAAAATTGAAGGCAGATAAGTTTGTGTATTATACAGATTCCATTCATAAAAATGACTTCTGGGACGACCAGAAGTACACTAAACGCATTCAAAATGGCGATACATTAGGCGAGAAGATGCACAATGCATTTAGTATTCTCTTTAATTCAGGTTATAAAAAAGTGATGATCGTAGGCACTGATCTTTATGATATTAAACAACAAAATCTAGAAGAAGCCTTTAAAAAACTTGATGATCATGATTATGTTGTAGGACCTGCAAAAGATGGTGGTTACTATCTTCTGGGCATGAAAAAAATGAACAGTACTGTTTTTATACAAAAAAAATGGAGCACCTCAACTGTGCTTGAAGATACGCTTCAGGATTTAGAAGGAGAAGATATTGCCATGCTTGAAGAACGCAATGACATTGATCATTACGAAGATCTAGAAGATCTCGCCGAATTTCAGCAGTTTCTGCCCGAAAAATTTCAGAAAGAAACTAAAAAGTAGATTTTAGTCTTGGTAAAAAATTTGCCTTTAAGATGTAAAAACTCCTTTTTCAGGCTAAAAACAGGCTTAAATTGTCAAAAAACGGCAGTAATTAAAATAAAATGTATGTCCGCAATTATTCCTAAATAGGACATATTAATTATTTTATGTCACATCGAGCGCAGTCGAGATGCTATTTATCTATGCTTCTACTTCAGTTTATCCAGAGCAAAGTTAAAAAGTACAGCATAACAAAAATTTACTTTAGGTGTTTAAGCGGACAATATAAATAAAATTAGCAATGAAGAATTATATAGAGCAATCTGCTCAATTTTTAAAACAGCGGGGCTTTGATGCTCCAGAAATAGGAATTATTCTGGGCACTGGGCTGGGGCAGATCGTAGATAAAATCGAGAATGCCATTGATGTAAGCTATAATAACATTCCCAACTTTCCCACTGCAACGGTAGAATTTCATATGGGCAAAATGATCTACGGCGATCTGGCGGGCAAAAAAGTTATTGTTATGCAGGGGCGCTTTCACGTCTATGAAGGTTACAGTGCGCGCGATGTAAGTTATCCCGTGCGTGTCATGCATGAACTGGGAATAAAAAAATTGCTCGTTTCTAACGCTGCGGGAGCGATAAACCTGGATTTTGCCAAAGGTGAAATCATGCTCATTGAAGATCATATCAATTTACAAGGTGATTCGCCGCTTGCTTTTAAAGGCGTAAGTAAATTGGGAACACGCTTTACCGATATGAGCGCTCCCTACGATTTAGAAATGTCAAAAAAGATAGAAGAAATCGCAAAGGCGAAAGGAATTAATCTCCATAAGGGCGTTTATGCATCGGTGGTAGGGCCGCAGCTGGAAACCCGAGCCGAATACCGCTATCTCAAAATTATAGGCGCAGACGCCGTGGGCATGAGCACCGTACCTGAAATCATTGTGGCAAACCATCTTGACCTACCCGTTGCTGCGGTTTCCGTAATTACCGATGAGTGCAACCCAGACAATCTACAACCGGTAAACATAGCTGATATTATGGCCGCAGCCGCTAAGGCCGAACCGGATATGATTGAATTGTTTATGGGATTGATTGAGCAGCTTTAGTAAAAGGCCTGTCAGGTTTTTGAAAAAATCGTTGCCTTTGAGAAGACCTGTCAGGTTTCTGAAACCTGACAGGTCTAATTTTATTTAATTCCGGTTTAGCGGAAAGGACAAACCTATTGCTGCCGCTCCAGAAATCTGTTCTACTGCGGGATGAACATAATATGTAAAAGCAACTTCAACATTATTTTTGGGACCTAAAGCTAGGCCCAATGTGATGGGAATATGTACAAAAAGTCCGCTTTTTTCTAAATTTGTATAGGGCGTATAGGTTTCAAATTTACCCACGGAAGCGCCAACGCCAATTTCAATATATGGAGCCACCCAAGGAATGGGTGCTGCAATACGGGCTTTTCCACCCAATAAAAAAGCTTTTGAGGTCACTTTATAATCAGGAACATAGTCATCGTTTTCATCTGCAGATGTAATAATAAAACCTGCATAAGGCCTTAAGCCAAACCAACTTGTCAGCGCAAAAACATATTCTCCCTGTGCATAAAACCCGGAGCCAGATATATCAAGATCATCATAAGGTAAACTTAGGCCAAGACCTATGGCAACCTCGATGGATTCCCCTTTATTGGGTTGGGCTTTTGCACAATCGGCAAAAAGAAATAAAAAAATGACTGCTAGAAAAGCGGTGCGTAGTGTTGTAATCATGCTGTGGGGTTTGATTTGTATTAATTTATGTTTTGGGGTTTAGAACGTAAATAAAAGAAACTTTGTAGACATATCAATAGCTGAGATCTTATTTTTTTGACCATAAAAAAGACCTGTGAGGTTTTTGAAACCTGACAGGTCTGTGTAATACTGCAAAGTCTGAAAACTATTTATTATACCCAAATCTTTTCAATTCCTTATCGCTGCTGCGCCAATCTTTGTTGACTTTGACATAAAGTTCAATATGCACTTGTTTGCCAAAAAAGGTCTCGAGATCTTTACGCGCCTCAACGCCCACGCGCTTTAGTGCGTTACCTTTGTGTCCTATAATGATACCCTTTTGGCTTTCGCGCTCCACCATGATAATGCTGCGCATCCGAATGATTTTTTCTTCTTCTTCAAATTCTTCCGTATCTATTTCTACGGAATACGGGATCTCTTTTTTATAATAGATCAAGATTTTCTCGCGAATGATCTCATTTACAAAAAACCGTTCGGGCTTGTCGGTTAATGCGTCTTTAGGATAAAATGGCGGAGAAACGGGCAAATTGGTCAAAATACGGTCAAAAACCTCACGTACTCCAAAATTTTCAAGCGCAGAAATAGCGAATATTTCCGCATTGGGTACCAGTTTTTCCCAGTGCCGGCGGCTTTGTTCGAGCAGCTCTTCATTGCCGGTGTCTATTTTATTGATGAGCAACAAAACAGGAATTTCAGTATTGGTTATCTTTCTAAAAAAGTCTTCGTCTTTGAGTTCTTTTTCGCCCAGTTCTACCATATACAACAGCACGTCTGCATCTTCAAAAGCGGATTTCACGAAATCCATCATAGAAGCCTGGAGTTGGTACGCGGGCTTGATAATGCCCGGAGTATCGCTGAAAATCATCTGAAAATCATCTCCGTTTACAATCCCCAGAATACGGTGGCGCGTAGTTTGTGCTTTTGAAGTAAT
>JBBPYO010000300.1:0-5794 GCA_038199845.1 Flavobacteriales bacterium | reverse complement strand
GAATGTGAAATATAAATAAATCACTTCAGACATTAATTAATAATTGTATACGTCTTGAGTGCCTTAATCATTTAATTCAAAAGGCGATTGTGATGGCAAATTTTATTTTTATGCTTTTCAATAGGCGTAGCCAGAAGAAAAGATCTCACTGAAACGAATAGAGATTCTTTACTGAACAGATTGGTGCGCGATCAATACCCCTAGTTGATTATGCTTGAGCAAATTCTTTTAGTTTATGGTATCTATATCTACCAATTACTAGAAAAAAGTTCACGGGTAGATCTCAGAAAATAATTAATACTGCCATTGCTTTAAGTTTTGTATTCCCAAAACAGAAAAATCTGTAGGAATCACGCGCAGTAAAGTTTTGGTGAATTTACAAACTGAGGCTAAAAAGTAAAATAAGTTTGAAATGATATTTATTTACAAAACTAAAAGTTAATGATTATTTCGGTCTTTATATAATACCTCCTTCAAAGTACATTTAAACGTTTCTTTTAAAATTCAAATGCAACACTTTTTTAAAATTCATTGGGATTAGTTTAAATCGGAATTTTGAGAGGTTGAATTTATAGAAAGAGTCTGTGATTGTTTAAAGCAGGTCTAGAAAAGGGTTAGGGTAACTCAGAAATTAGGAGCTATAAATCCCAAATATTAAAGATTTAAAATAAAAGGATTATAGTCCTGATATTTAATTAATGTATATCCGTATCCGTTCTAAGTGTAGTTTCAGCGACGCTTAACTACCTCCCCATTCCTGTAGGAAGCGATCGGCCATAAATAGATCCAGAAATCTATAAAAATGATTGAAAAATGGACATATTTAGGTTAAAAAGGAAATTATTTGTGAGTAATCTGTGTAAAGACATGTGATATACAATTACTATATAAACCTGAAAACCGATCCAAACAGACGACCATATTCAATGAAAACTTATTTTTTTTTCGTGAGGGACAAAATGAATTTGAAGGCCCTACTGCTTAGGGAACATTCTTAAAAGGATTGAACAAACGGATTACAGTCGAAAAACTGGCGCATAGTAAAGTACCGAGAAAACGACTAGAATAATCGAAAATGGGCAAGTAAATATAACTTAATAGTTTTTTAGTAAGGGTGTCATTTTATGAGGAACAATTGACGGATGTGCAATTTAATTAACAAAATTGTGGCCCTCTTCTCCATATATATCATAAATTATCTTAAATTTAGATCAGTATATGTTAATATAAATTTCTCCATCTAACTTTAATTATGATCTGTTGTTTTGAGATTTAGATTTCACTCTTAAGACAGCGGAATATAATAATTTAGAAGGTTTCTTAAAATATGTGCCAAAATGATATAACCATTAATTTATGAATCGCGCCTATGAAAACCTCTACTACTGAAAATGCTAAAAATCTTTCTATAACAGTTAAGTTTTTATCTATCTTATTTTTTTTCTTATTGACACAGGTGGTTGTTGCACAGGAAAATGTAACAGGAAAAGTACTTGATGCTAACGGGATGCCACTTCCCGGAGTTAGCATAATTGAAAAGAACACTTCAAACGGCACAACCACTGATTTCGATGGCAATTTCGAAATTTCCATCCAAAATAAAACAGTACTTATTTTTAGATATTTGGGCTTTGAAAGTCAAGAAATTGAAGCTTTACCGGGAAAAAGTCTCAATGTAAATTTGAAAGAGGATGCGGAAAGTCTGAGCGAAGTAGTCGTAGTCGGCTATGGAAGCCAAGATCGAAAAACCTTGACCAGTCGGGTGTCTTCTGTTCAAGCTGATGAAATTGCCAATGTTCCTGTAACCAGTTCAGATCAATTATTGCAGGGCAGGGCATCAGGGGTTCAAATTTCCAATACATCTGGAGATCCAGGAAGCGGAGTTTCTGTCAAAATTAGAGGAACATCCTCAATTAGTGGGTCCAGTGATCCTTTATATGTTGTGGACGGTATTCCAATACAATCTTCAAATCTTAGTCAAATAGGAGTAGGTGGAGCGACGACCAATCCTATAGCTGATATTAATCCAGCTGACATACAATCCATTGATATCCTTAAAGATGCATCTGCTACTGCCATTTATGGATCACGAGCCGCTAATGGTGTTGTCCTAATAACTACAAAACGAGGCAAGAGCAATGAAACAAAAATAAGTTTGGGTATGTATGGGGGAATCCAGAATTACATTAAAAAACCCTCTTTAGTTTCGGGAGAAGAATTCGAAGTGCTGATGAATGAAAGTGCTGCCAATAATGGAAAACCAATTCCTTATCCCAATCCAGAGAATGCAATAAATACAAGATGGAATGACCTTGTTTTAAACAATGACGCTCCCATTCGGAATATAGATGCTTCGGTGAGCGGCGGTAATGAAAAGGTTAGATATTTAGTCTCAGCTAATAATTTTATGCAGGAAGGTCTTATAAGAAATTCCGAATTTGAAAGAAATACTGGACGGGTTAATTTGGATTTTTCTGTAAGTCCAAAACTGAAGATGGGAACCAGCACATTATATTCACGTACAAAAAGAAAAATCGTTACTAACAACGATGCCATTGGTGGTGCCTTTGCCGGTTCTTATTTTTATCCATCAAATATCCCTGTATTCAAGGAAGATGGTACTTATAATCGAATTCCTACCATTGACCATCCTTTGGCTACTGTTGATCAGGCAAAAATAGGTATGGAAACAGGCAGGTTTTTAGGAACTATTTATGGAGAGCTTTCCATCTTATCAGGATTACGTCTAAAGTCAACATTTAGCGTTGATTATACAGATAACAGAGAGAGTTCATACTTAAATACATTCACTAACGCTGGAAGTGCGGTGCAAGGCAGTGCCCTTTTGTATAATGTTAGTAACAGTAACTGGATTCAAGAAAATGTGTTAAGTTACCAGTTTTCTGTCAAGAAAAGTGCAATTAATGCGCTCATAGGAACTTCAGTACAAGAATCGGAAACAAAATTTGCAAGGTCTGAAGGCAGTGGATTCCCGACAAATGATTTTACACAGTTAAATTCAGCGGCTATTTTAGATGCTGGTTCCTCAAGTACGAGTTATGGAATTGCATCGTTGTTCAGCCGTATTAATTATGATTATGATGAAAAATACCTACTTACCTTAAATATACGGGGGGATGCATCTTCCAGATTTGGTAGCGATAATCGTTGGGGAATTTTTCCAGCAGTAGGATTGGGTTGGGTGGTTTCCGAAGAAAACTTCTTAAAAGATGTGTCTTTTATTAGTAATTTAAAATTACTCGGAGGTTATGGTATTGTTGGTAATCAAAGTGGGATACGAGATTTCAATGCATTAGGGCTTTGGCAAGGTGCCGCGTACGCTGCTGTTCCTGGAGTACGCCCTTTTCAGTTAAAAAATCCTGATCTGAAGTGGGAGACTACCAAACAGACGGATATTGGACTGGATGTTGGCTTATTTGATAACAGGATAACTTTGAATGCGGGTTATTATTATAAAAGGACGGAAGACCTTTTATTAGAAGTGCCATTACCAAGATCCTCTGGTTTTGTTTCAGTTGCTCAGAATTCCGGTGAAATAGAAAATAAGGGATTGGAACTTGGTTTTAGCGTTGATATTTTTAAGGCATCCAGTGAACTACAATGGCAAATCAATGGGAATGTTGCAGGAAACAGAAATAAGGTGCTTAAACTAGTGGCACCGTTTAATGTATATAATAGGGATCTTTTTAGATATGAAGAAGGTTACCCAATGTATTCTTTTTATATGCATAATCAAACTGGAGTAGATCCAGAAACGGGAGCAATACAATTTGAAGACGTGAACGGAGATGGAGAATTTTCCACAAGTACTGACAGGAAAATTGTGGGCGATGCCAATCCTGATTACTTTGGGGGGTTAACAAACACCTTAAATTATAAAGGAATAGATCTTTCATTTTTATTTCAGTTTTCTTATGGTAATGAACAATTAAATCTAACAAGGTTTTTTATGGAGCATGGAGGAAGTCGAAGTACCAACTTCTTAACAACTCAATTGGATAGATGGCAAAATCCAGGGGATATAACCGAAGTTCCTAAAATAACTGCGGATAACTATGCTTCTGATCTTCGGCCCTCAAGGTTTGTTGAGGATGCATCCTATTTACGTTTAAAGACAATTTCCCTCGGTTACACAATTCCTGAGAATCTTGTTAGTAAACTCTATTTGGCATCTGCTAGAATTTACGTGTCTGGACAAAATGTTTTAACCTTTACTAAGTATTCCGGTTTAGATCCTGAATTAACAGGAACAGCTTCGAATAATTTAACCAAAGGAATCGAGTTCTTCACCCCGCCATCCCCCAGGGTATTTACCATAGGATTGAATTTGAACTTTTAGTGCAAAAATCACAAAATAGAAATATAAAAATATACTATTATGAAAAACAATTTAATTGGGTTTATTCATAGCGCTGGTTTTAAGAAGCAATGGATCATTGTAATTCCCCTAATTGCTTTAACAATTTCTTTGCCTATATCTTGTGATAATATATTGGAGAGGGAACCTCTGGATGAGGTGAATGCCGATAAGGTAGTTACAGACGAAGTAAGCGCTAACGCCGCTGTAGCCGGTTTATATAATGAGCTGCAGAGCAGTGATTATTATGGAGATAATTATCTTATTATAGGTGATGTTTCATCAGATATAGCTCAGAGTATAGGAACATGGGATTTTTACCGGGAGATGGATACTTATCAAGTATCTGCCGCGGGAAATACGGAAAATGACAATTTTTATACCAGGGCATACGCAGCTATTAATTTAGCGAATAATATATTAGAGAAGATACCAGAACTTTCAACTATTCCCTTGGAAGCTAAAGATCCTATGCTGGGAGCTGCATACTTTGTTAGAGGTCTGGCGATGTTTGATATGACACGTTTATATGGTGGTGTTATTGACGTTGTGGGTACAATGGGAGTTCCCATTATCACTGAGGCAACAAATTCGCTGTCGGAATTACAGTACCCGGCCAGACCAACTTTAACAGAATCTTATTCCGCGGTAGAGAAAGATCTTTTAACAGCATTAGACCTCTTGCCTGAATCAAATAATAAATCAATAGCCTCAAAAGGAGCTGCAAGAGCCTTATTGTCAAGATTGTATCTTTATTTGAAAAAGTATGACGAATCGGCTTCCTATGCTACCGCCGTTATTACTGATCCAAACTATTCAATAAATCCTAATTTTGAGGATATTTTCGCAACGAAACTAGGTGTTGAATCTATCTTTGAATTGAATTTCAACAGCAGTGACCAGAGCGAGATCAGAAACTGGTATAATCCTAATGGTGGTCGTGGAGATTTGACTACCCATGAACCCTTCTATGAAGAAGCAACAGCTAATCCGAATGATGTTAGAGGGAAGTTATTCGGGTTTTCGGAATCAAATGGTCATTTTCAGACGAAATATCAAAAACCAGGAGGGATCGACAATATAGTTATATTGAGATTGGCTGAAATGTATTTGAACAGGGCTGAGGCAAGGGCAAATATGAACGATTTCGCAATGGCCATAGAAGATTTGAATATTATTAGAACTCGAGCTGGCATTGGAGTCATAACGCCAATTCCGACAACGCAAGACGAACTTCTAAGTGTTATATACACACAAAGGAAATTGGAGTTTGCTTTTGAGGGCCATCGCTATTTTGATCTGATGCGATCTGGTAAAATCCTAGAAGTCTTACATAACATCTCGAGAAAAAACGGACCCGATGTAAGTCTTCCTGAAATAGGCAGGGCTGTGTTCCCAATTCCGAATTTTGAGTTG
>JBBPYO010000299.1:0-3781 GCA_038199845.1 Flavobacteriales bacterium | reverse complement strand
CCTCTAGTCCAGATTTGATAGCATTTTTAAGAATTCCCACTATCCTACTCATCTTCTCAAAAATTTCTTCTTCAGAAATATTTCCTCTTTCACTTTCATAACGAACGGCAAGATCCAATAAAGTAAGATTTTTATCCTTGTTATAGGCCAACATTTCGTTGCACGTAGTAAAGGGTACATTAACATTTTTTCTTGAAAGAATAGGAAGTACAGGACTAAGTTTTTTAATGGCTGAAACACCCTCCAAATCAACTAATTGAGAATGCAATAAATCATCAATAAAATGCTGTGCTTTTATTTCAATAAATATTGAATCGCCATGATGCACAATGAGGTGATCATAAGCCATTTCTTTGTTAATTAATTCTATAAGTTTATCTGGCGTTTTACAGTAAATAAGTGTTTCGAAAAAATCACCCATTATGGAAACCCCACTTCCATCAATAGCTATGATCTCAATCATGCCACCACCTGTGGAAATAGCGGTGACAATTCTTGTTTCCCTGGCATTACTTAACGTAATTAAATACGTGTTCAAATGTTTTGCGGCGATATCTCTTACAGCAAATTGAACTTTTATACCAGCTTCAGAAATATGGTACTCAGATCTCGGTAAACGCGCATCATCTGCTTCCCATCCCAAGAAACCTCCAAATAGCCCCATATCAGAACCCTGCCCCGTATGCGTATCTGCTAAAGAGCCGGCAGGGTCAAATTCAATAAGAATACTCTGAATGTCATTTCCCATCAAATCCCTGCACAGCCTGCCAATTCGCTGGGAAGCGGCACAATGCGAACTAGATGGGCCGCGCATTACCGGGCCAATGACGTCGTTGAAAATACTGGGATAAGATTTCATAAATATAGTTTTTATGATTATGGATACAATGCTCTAATTGTTGGAACTTCCCGATGCATTGCACCTAATTTTTAGAGAAAGGTATGAAAATAGATAATTTTCTGTACAATCAAAACTTTATTCTTTTGAATGCCTTGAAGGCTCAACTTCTTTTATAATTAATTTTGATTGGTCGGAATCACACCAGTGAATGTTTTTATGTAACGGAAATTTAATTACACCCTTTGGAACGAGGGAAAATGATTGAATTTTCGGCATTTTCTTTTTTTCCCCAGCCCTAAAGGGAGAAGAAAATACCTAAAATTGAAATACTGGTGCAATAGCGTTTAATCAAATAATTAATTATTAATTTAAAAATAAAGTTCCCAACTGATAGTTTTATTTATATCGCTGTCAATCTGAACCAATATTAAATCTTTTTCTAAAGGAGTGATATTAATGGAACCCGCATTGACTTTAGCTATAGGGCTTTTGTGCCCATTGGTCGCAATTACGATTTCCATGGTCTCTCTTCCAACAACATCTGCATTTCCCGAGTAGATTTTTTTCTTTTTGTTCCATTGGATGTTATGCAGTTCCATTAAGCCCTGCATAAGGTGACGGTTGGTGGAAATGAACTGGGGACTATCCTCAACTTCATGTATGGAATATACTAAGGCTTGTTGGCCTTCCAATTCAATGCCCAAAGTTTCTGTACCGCTGAACGTACCTACTAGTTTTTGATTCCAAAAATCATAAACGTAGTATTTCTTTTCGGGCTGCAATCCCAAAGATCCGGTTTCGTATTGAATGCCGGACAAAGGAGCCGAGATTGTTTTAGCCTCTTTTTCATTGTTGCACAAAATCACCTGTGACCATTTTGCATTGATATCGTAAACGTAGACCTCTGGGTTCTTTTTCCCTTGAAGCATGTCTACTGGCCTAAAAGATTTCGTTCCCTGAATAACAGGATATAGTCGGGTTACATCATGTTTCATACCATTAGTCATACTACCAAAGGATGTCGCCAGTTCTAATCTGCCTGAAAGCAGTCCAATTTGCGTTAAAATGGTCCGTCTGACATTCTGGGGTAGAGGTTCTTTTGATTCCGGGTAAAATAGAGATTTGCCATCTGGATAATAATTAAATACAGAACGGTTTTTATACCAGCGGAGACCCATACGTGAAGCCATCTCCGGTTCATAATCGCTGGAATCCCACCATACACGCTGGAGGTCTACAATGCCTGCCGTTACATCCAACATGGGGGTTCCATATTCCCCGAGATTTCTTTCATGCAAAAAAGCATCCGACCCCAGCCCTTCACGGCTCAAGTCAAATGCCTTTCGATATGCGGAAGTGGTCGTATAGGTTCTATCTTCAAAACCTCCATCCTTGGCCCATGCCGATTCGGGGTAATCGAATTTTATACCCGCTACCCCCTCTGACCCTAACCTTTTCCACATGTTTAAAACGTACTTCTGAAATCCTTTATCGGTATAATCATATTTTACAAAGGGCATATGGTGCGGATGTTCAGCATGCAACATTGAGATATCGTTGTTGAGCATCCATTCCGGATGCGCAACGGCAAAATCGTTACTTGGCATTGACATCTGGAAATAGGTAAAAACCATTCCGCCCAAATCCTTGACGGCTTTTGAAAAAGAACCAAAAGTATCATACGGCTTCATTAACGAGGGATAATCTGGCCAATCGGACGAGGGCAGACTGGACCAATGTTCGTTGTCCCACCAGCCTTGTTGCGTGTCCCCAAAATTAGCGTAACAATAAAAATCGGGCTCCAGACGAACTGCTATAGGAGTATATTTCATAAGTCCGGCGTCCTTGGCTAGCTTGGTCTGTTCTATCAGACCAACGGAATTGTTGAGCGGTAGGCCCTCTCCATAATATTCATTTGAAACCAACCAGCCACATAGCGTAGGAAAGTCATACCTATTTGGCTTGGCATCGTTGGCCTTGCGCATTGCCAACCCATAGTGCTCTAAGGATATAAAGGGATCTTTGGTCACAAAATCCATAATGGTGGTATCGTCAGATGAATAGGTCTGTTTTGGTTCTATATATTTCCCTTGCGGATCTTCACTTACAAGTGTAATGCTTTGCTCTTTCGATGATAAAATGATCCTTCTTAAAAATTCGTTATACTTCAATCCCCCAGCAACGATCGTGCTACGCTTTCCGTCTACCTTGCCGGTGACCATTACACTATTAAAAGCATCAATATCCAATTTGTTTTCGACAAACTGCACTTCGGCGCCGGCGCCACCGCGTAGTAATTGTGGGTTTTCAATTATCTCCCCTTTAAAAAGTTTGGCATCATACATCAGAGCTGCTTTTTGAATGCGTGCAGGATAATCAAACTGATTGGTTACACTAAAGCCAAGTACCACAGACGGAAAGCCTTCATACAATGTAATCTCCAGGGAATGAACTAACTGATATCCTTCAAGAGGTGTATGCGTGATCACTAATTTCTTACCCTTTCCAAAGGCATCTGAGACCGCTGATTCAGACCAGGAATAGTCATATTTAGGCTGCTTCCATTCGCTTCTGCTACCATCCAGTACAAAACGCGCGTCAGTGAATATGGTTTTGGCCTGTTTACTATCGGTACCTAAATATTTGCCCGTTTTAAGGTCGAAATCTATACTTGCAAAATCATTAAATATAGTAACGGATTCTCCATCACTTTCAATCTTCACGTCCTGTGCTGTGAGCACTAAAGTCCAGAAAAGCGAAAACATTGTTAATAAAAATAGGATGTTTCTTCTGTATGATTTCATTTTACTTAGCCTTTAAAATTTCTAATTTTGATGAAAAATCTGAAAATCTACTTTCAAGTTTGCTAACATCAGAGAATCAGATTGAAGTTCAGTTTTTCCAGTGTGAAATAGATTAAATAAGTCTATTGACAAATTT
>JBBPYO010000298.1:0-3393 GCA_038199845.1 Flavobacteriales bacterium | reverse complement strand
TATTGACTTTGATAATCCCGATTATAATAAATTTCCAGTACTTGAGGGCGCCGAAGGTTTTATCACCCATTTAAAGCACGGGGAAACACTTTACATGCCAGAGGGTTATTGGCATTATATGAAATATTTAACTCCTGGTTTTAGTATGAGTTTACGTGCGTTGCCGCGAAAACCGAAACATCTTTTGCAAGCTGTTTACAATGTCTTTATTATGCGGAACTTTGATAACTTTATGCGAAAACGAAAAGGTCAAGCGTGGATCGATGAAAAAAACGAACGTGCGATTACAGAGACGCATGAAAGGTTTTTTAACAATGATCAATGAACAATTAGTAATTAGAATATCCTTAAAGCGTCTTATAAGAGAGTTACCTCATTCTGAAGATATGGGGTTATTTTCTGCCTAAATTTTTTGTTGAAAATGTTTAGCGGTTTTTGGGCGTTTCCCTGCGGGTCGGGCTTTACGTTACAATCTTTTTGCTCGTTCCTCACAAAAAGGATTTCCACTTCAATCCCTAACGCAAAATTCATTTTCAATTAATAGAGTTGTTTTTTAGCAATGAACAATTGAACGGTTTTCCGATTAAACATCTTTACCGATAAATGATTCCACGAATTAAGAATTAAACGAATCCCAGTCGACAATTTCCACAAATAAACGATTCCACAATTAAACCTACAAGAGGCCTTCATTCTTCCGGCACCGCACTTCGACAAGCTCAGCACACCGCCTTTGCAGTTAAACAATTAAACGATTCAACGCACAAACACCTTTCCGAAACTTATCTTTACTCTATAAATAAAATAGAAACCCATGAACCCATTTTCCATTGCGATTCACGGCGGCGCCGGCACATTATTAAAGGGGCAGATGACGCCAGAGAAGGAAGCCAATTACAAGAAGATTCTTCAAAATGCCTTAGATATTGGTTTTGAAGTTTTAAAATCGGGTAAAAGTGCTACCGATGCAGTTACGGCTGCGGTGCAGATTATGGAAGATTCGCCATTATTCAATGCAGGAAAGGGCAGCGTTTTTACTGCCGACGGTACCCACGAGATGGACGCTGCGATTATGGAAGGGAAAACCCTGCAAGCGGGAGCAGTTTCGCTAATTTCTGGGATCAAAAATCCGATTTTACTCGCGCGCGATGTGATGGAAAAAAGCGAACATGTCTTTCTTGCTGGCACAGGCGCGATGAAATTTGCCAAATCTTTAGGCTATACACTTGAGGAAGCTGCTTATTTTTATGACGAACTGCGTTATCAACAGTGGCAGGAACTGAAGGGAACAACTGATTTTCAGTTGGATCATAGTAAATCGAAGGAATCTAAAGAATCCAAAGAGTCAAAATTCGGTACCGTGGGAGCGGTGGCCTGTGATCAAAACGGGAATCTTGCCGCTGCGACTTCCACCGGTGGGATGACCAATAAAAATTGGGGACGCATCGGCGATACTGCGATCATTGGTGCGGGAAATTATGCAAATAACGCAACCTGCGCGGTGAGCTGTACTGGCAGCGGTGAGTTTTTTATCCGCGGTGTGGTTGCTTATGACGTTTCTTGCTTAATGGAATATAAAGGACTTTCCCTGACGGAAGCGTCCGAGGAGGTCGTGCACAAAAGATTACTGAATATAGGCGGCGACGGCGGATTGATAGCCGTGGATGCGCAAGGTAATATCGCGCTCCCTTTTAATACCGAAGGCATGTATCGCGGTATGCGAACTTCAACAGGAGAAAACAATATCGCTATTTACGGCGATTAATTTATTTTCGTCATTAGAGGAAAAAACCGATTTGCATTTGGAAGACGAATTAAAAACCCTTCCCCTTGGGGGAGGTTGGGAGGGGATCAAACCCAAAACAGACAGGATTGACCTGCTTGACGTGTGGCGGGGTTTCGCGATTTTTGGCATTTTTGTGGTGAACATCGTGATCATGAACTCCACCTTTTTGAATCAGGATGTTTTTTTGGAACAATTTACTTCCACTGTTGATGTTGTCGCAGAACGGCTGCTCCAACTCTTTTTTTACACCAAATTCTTCCCTATTTTCTCGCTTCTTTTTGGTCTGGGCATCGCAATGCAGGCGCTGAAGTTACAGTCAAAAAACACTCCATTATGGCCGTTTTTTGCCCGTAGAATGTTGTTTTTGTTCCTTTTCGGCGCATTTCACATTGTTTTTTTGTGGTCTGGAGATGTACTGCATTTGTATGCTTTATTAGGTTTTTTGGTCGTATTTCTTCTGAAATTATCCAATAAATGGCTACTTATTTTATCGATTTTTATACTGATTTCCCCCTTTTTTGAACCGATTTTAGCTGAAATTACCCGATTTTTAGGGTTTAAGCCGGAAGTATATTTGGCTGGTTATACGGGCGCAGATGTACATATAATTATTCAAAACGGAAGGTATCTGGAAGGAATACATCTGCGACTTCTAGAATATCTTTCTAATCTTCCCATGCTGCTGGGTTTTCTGGCACCGGTGGCACTTTCTATGTTCCTGCTGGGGATTTATCTGGGTAGAAACCGGATTTTTGATGATTTAAGAGCATTTTTACAACAGATCAAAGTGCCAATGCTAACGGTCGCTCTGTTGACCAATGTGTACCGCATTGCTTTTATATTTTACCTTCCAGAATACCAGATTTATAGGGATTTTAGGCCGTTTTTTATCAAAATAATGGTGATTTCCGATGTGGTCATGGGCTTGTTCTATTTGTGGATTATAGGAATGATCTGGTATTTTACTTCGTTTAAAAATCTGCTTAAACCTTTATAATATGTAGGGAGAATGGCACTCAGCAATTATATTTTACAAAGCGTGATCAGTTTGTTTCTGTTCTCATCTGTAGGTTTTGGGATGTATGAAGATTTTAGTCCGTCGGAAACTTTTGGGATTGCGGTTCTTGTTTTTGTCTTTCAGATAGTTTTCAGTAAAATTTGGCTGAAATATTTCCGTTTTGGTCCGCTGGAATGGATTTGGCGGTGTTTGACGTATAAAAATTACATTCCGATAAAAACTTAATTTAGAAAGCAAAAGGTGAAAATCAAAACCTATACCCTATCCTCAAATGTAAATTCACAATAATTTCATCCTCATCCTCAGAATATCCTGATGCTTTTGCAAAATAATGTACATAGCCCACGCCCATCCCGGCCTCGTAGTTAAAATGGTTGCCTATGTTGCGGCGTATTCCCCAAGTGGGCACGATGGAAATATCGCTTACAAAACTCACATTATCATAATTGGAAAGCACAAACCAGTCTGGGCGAAAACTCGTTTTTAAAGAAATAAAATTCGCGCTGTTGCCTTCGATGCGCTTTGATTTTTCCGCGCGCTTTTTAATGTTGTAATACCAGCGCGGCGATACGGTAAAAACCGGTTTGGC
>JBBPYO010000297.1:0-3082 GCA_038199845.1 Flavobacteriales bacterium | reverse complement strand
CGGTTTTCTGTCCTAAACCGGTGTGTTCATAAATCAATTTTAGAGCATCTGCTACTGCGATCATTGGTTCTGTGATTTTAGAAATTGCTCATAATCTGCCGGGGTATCAATATCACCCAGTTTTTCGGGTGATTTTACTGCACTAATGGGCAATTTACCCGAATTTAAAAGTTCTTTGGCACCATTGTCTCCGTCCAATTTTTGGAGTTGGTCGAAATATTCCTTCGGAAAAATCGCCGGAACGCCATAAAAACCACCATAATCTGAGACAATAATTGTATCTGAGCGATTTTCAAAAGTACAAATCAATTTTTCCAAATATAAAGAATCCACTCCCGGTTGATCTGCTAATAAGACCAGAATACTATCGGTTTCTGGTTCATTCTTTAAAACTGCCGCAGTTCCTACCGCAATACTTTTTCCCAAGCCGTTTTCCCATTCTTTATTCTGCACAATTTCAACGGAATATCCACTTATTTTCTCCCAAATTTCATCATAATTGGCGCCCAGAACGCAATAAACTCCGGTGACTTTAGCATTTAAAGCTGTTTTGATTGCCAGTTCTATCAACGTGGTTTCTGCTAATGGCAACAATTGTTTTGGCTTGCCCATGCGTGCAGATTTTCCTGCGGCCAAAAGAAGTATTTTTAGGTTTTTGGATGCCATTTTCAATAATGTATTTGCCCGGTTGTTTCTTTCAGGGAATGTGGTGTTTTATCACGTGTTACCGCTACAATTTCTGAAAGTATGGAAAGTGCAATTTCCTGTGGCGTGATAGCGCCCAAATTCAATCCCGCCGGACTGTAAATTTTATCCAAAAATGATACTGCGATTTCAGGTGCGAATTCAAAAAGGTCATTCTGTAATTGTTCGCGGCGGTTTGTGGAACCCAAAAGTCCGAGATAGGCCACGTCGACTTCCTGCAAACGCAGCAAAAACTTAAGATCTTGCGCATAATTATGCGTCATAAGGATGACCGCAGTCTGGGCATCGAGATTGTGAAGAAATAGATTTTCGGGCGTTTGCGCACTTACTTTATGAGAACCAGGAAAATCTTGCTGCGTTTTAGGATCTTTTATGGAAGTGATCACATCTACTTGCCAACCAAGAAGCGCCGCCATACTACAAAGTTTTACCGCATCATGTTCCCCACCGATTATAAATAGCTTAAATAGCGGTTGCATTTCCTGTTTAAAGATAAGCGTGTCGTTGTCCTGATTAGTCTGAAAATCGGTCGAAAAGGGATGATTATCGCCATTTTCAGTATAAAAAATGGAACCAAAATAACCATAAATTTCATCATTCTTTTGGTAAAAACTTTTTATAATAAATCCTTTACGCTCCTTGACATTGCTGTAAAAGCGTTCGATAAATTCCGCAGAAGGTAGAAAAGGTTCCAACAAAATGTATAGTATTCCTTCGCAACCCAGGCGATAGCGCCCGTCGTAGGCAATTACTTTTGGCTTTTGATCTCTAAAAACACTTTTTGCGCGTAGTTGCACTTCCTTTTCCACGCAACCACCGCTCACTGCACCAGTTATCGCTCCATTTTCAGAAAGCAACATGCGCACGCCTGGTTTTCGATAGGAAGAACCATCTAGCGCTACGACCGTGGCAAGAACATTGTGAATGCCCAGCTCCTTATCGCGTTTTGCCTGATCTAAAATTGTAATGAATTCATGTGTCATTGCCAAAAAATAATTCTCATTTGAGTGCTAAAAACGCCTTGTTTTTGACTGATTTTAGCCCATTTCTAATCAATTCAAAAATAGCCGAATGTAAATCTTTGAAAACGTTTCACGTAAAGTTAAGGCAAGTCTAGAAATGCCACTATCTATTAAGAACAGTTTAGGTCTTTGTTCAACTATTGAAAAAACGTAGATTTATATTTAAAAACGGTCATTTTTGATGTGAAAACGACCGTTTTTTAATCCTTTATTCACTTTTTGTTTCCGCTGGCTGTTCTATAAAAACTTCGCCATCTGGGTCAACTTTTGCATAATTATAGCCCAGAACACGATAGCGCTCCGATAAATGCTCCAACCGAATTTTAAACGAAGACCAGTTTTTTAAGGAATCTGCAACCCAAACCACTTCAGCGAGTGCGGTCATTCTGGGTAGTATTTTATATTCCACATATTCTTCGGTTGGCATATATTCTGTCCAGACATTAGCCTGTGCTCCACGGATATAATCTGCCTGTGCAGCGGTCAATTCTTTGGGAAATGGATTGTAATTATACACTTTCTGGATGGGCAGATAATTGCCAACAGCAGTTGATTTTCCAGCATCAGCCTTGAATTGGTAATAATCCAGATAACAATAGGTTGACGGCGTCATGATCACGGGATGGTTTTGTTTCGCAGCAGCGATCCCACCTTCCTCGCCACGCCAGGACATTACGGTTGCATTTGGTGCAAGACCACCTTCCAGAATTTCATCCCAACCGATTATCTTTTTACCTTTTCCGTTCAGGTATTTTTCAATGCGCTGGATAAAATAACTCTGCAGTTCGTGTTCATCGGCAAGGCTCAATTCCTGCATTCGTTTCTGGCAAGCGGGACAACGTTTCCAGTTTTCTTTGGGACATTCATCGCCGCCAATGTGGATATATTCCGAAGGAAAAAGCGGAATGACCTCGTCAAGCACATCTTCCAGAAAATCAAAGGTCGTATCATCACCGGCACAAAAAACATCATCAAAAACGCCCCAGGTTTCCTGTGTGATTTTTGGCGTGCCATTTTCCTGCAATTGCTTTCCACCTGTGGAAATAATATCTTCCGGAATCACCGTAGGTTCATCGGGAAAACAACTTAAAAAAGGATAAGCCGCAATGGCCGCAGAAGCATGGCCCGGCAGCTCAATCTCAGGAATTACTACAATGTGCATCTTTGCGGCGTAAGCCACAACATCACGTACTTCTTCCTGAGAGTAAAAACCACCATAGCGCTTGTTGTCATTGCCGTTATAAGGGCGATTACCGATTACGGTACCGCTTCTAAAACCTCCAATTTCGGTTAATTTTGGATATTTTTTGATCTCCATGCGCCAGCCTTGATCATCAGTAAGATGCCAGTGAAAT
>JBBPYO010000296.1:0-6537 GCA_038199845.1 Flavobacteriales bacterium | reverse complement strand
ATTATTCTGAACAACACCCGCGTGCCCGGTGATCAGGAAATTGATCTTCAGAAAGCGGTAGATGGTTCCATTTCTGGTATGGAACAGCAAGGTGCAAAAAACCTGGTAGTGAAAAGTGAAAAATATACCACACCGGAAGGTGCGGAAGGTCTAAAGACTTTTGGTACGGGTGAATTTCCAGTGGAAGGAAAACCGGAAACCTTTAGAACGGGTGAATATGTAATGCTGAGTTTTACCACGCCCGGAGTAATACAGCAGATCATTGTGATGCATCGCCAGGACGATAAATATGCCACTGAAATGACAGACCGTATCGTCAATTCCGTTGAACTTCAAAAAACAACCAACTGATGTTTAACAATTTCGAATTTCAAAACCCTGAATTTTTCTGGCTGCTGTTGCTACTTCCCGTAGCCATTGCCTGGTTTTTTTGGAAGCGCAATAAACTTACCGCACAGGTAAAACTTTCTAGTCTCAAAGGCTTCAAAGCGGGCAGCGGTCTTTTAGCCAAGTTGCGGCCTCTGCTTTTTGTGCTTCGTCTACTTGCGCTTGCCTTTCTGATCACTGCACTGGCGCGGCCGCGTACGGTAGATGTTTCCACTAGAACAAAAACCACCCGAGGTATCGATATTGTGATCGCGATAGATGTATCTGCCAGTATGCTGGCCAAAGATTTAAAGCCAGACCGGTTGGAAGCACTTAAAAAAGTGGCCGGGGAATTTATCATGGGCCGCCCCAACGACCGTATCGGCCTTGTGGAATATGCTGGGGAAAGTTATACGAGAACTCCCATTACCAGTGATAAAGCCATTGTTTTGAGTTCGCTAGATGATATTCAATACAACAGCATTATTGAAGGAGGAACCGCCATTGGAATGGGGCTTGCAACATCTGTAAACCGCTTAAAAGACAGTAAGGCAAAGAGCAAGGTGATTATATTAATGACCGATGGTGTAAATAATGCCGGTTTTATAGAACCCACCACAGCAAGTGAACTCGCGGTTGAATTTGGAATTAAAGTATACACGATAGGCCTGGGAACCAATGGTACCGCATTATCGCCGGTTGCATTACGTCCCGATGGAAGTTTTCAATACGGAAATATCCCCGTGGAAATTGATGAAGACCTGCTCAAGGAAATTGCAAGCAAAACCGGCGGACTCTATTTTCGCGCAACTGATAATAAAAAGTTGGAAGATATTTATGACGAGATCAATAAACTTGAAAAAACCGATGTAGAGGAGTTTAAATACACCAATTACGAGGAAAAATACCGTCCTCTGGTGCTTTTTGCTCTTGGTTTGCTCCTATTGGAATTTTTGCTGAAAAGTACGGTTTTCAGGAGTTTTATTTAAAAGCTCCCATCCTTAAAAAAGAGGGAAATTTCAGCTTTGTTGAAACAGGGGTGGGTATCCCCTCCCAGCCTCCCCCATGGGGAGGAGTTTATAGCGTGGTTTATTGACTTTTTCAAAGATTTTGCCCGTTTTTCCGCGGGATTCTTTATAGTTCTAGGTCGGAAGCTTAAATAAAATTATGATAATCTTTAATTCCCCTTTGAAAACTGGGAGACTAAATAGCAATAACAATTGAAATAATAATAGTTGATGAACAATATATTATTAGACGAGAAATTTTGGTTCTGGGTTTTGCTGGCCATTCCGGTGGTTTTGCTGCTGTATTTTGCGTTTTCCCTATGGAAACTCCGTGCGCAAAAACGCTTTACGGCAGATCGTGAATTACTTCAAAGATTGACACCGTATCGTTCCCGTTTTAAACCGGTCTTAAAGGTAATCGTGCTCTGTCTTGCGATCGCTTTTATTAGTCTGGGTCTTGTAAATCCCAAGATTGGAACTAAGCTGGAAACGGTAAAAAGAGAGGGCGTTGACGTGGTTTTTGCCCTTGATGTTTCTAAAAGTATGCTCGCCGAGGATGTCGCCCCTAACCGTATGGAAAAGGCTAAGCAACTCGTCTCGCAGATCATAAATAATTTAGTTAGCGACCGTGTTGGGATTATCGCGTATGCCGGGAGTGCATTTCCACAGTTGCCTATCACTACAGATTATAGCAGCGCAAGAATGTTCTTAGCCTCTATGAATACAGATATGCTTTCCAGTCAAGGTACCGCCATAAAAGACGCTATTGAGCTTGCCAAGACGTATTATGATGATGCGGGCCAAACTAACCGTGTTTTGGTTATCATTTCAGATGGTGAAGACCATGCTGGTAACGCGGCAGAGATAGCCGAGTCTGCCAAAGAAGAAGGCATACGGATTTTTACCATTGGCGTGGGGACAGAAAAGGGAGGCCCCATTCCATTAAAGGTCAATGGTGTGATCCAGTCTTATAAAAAGGATCAGCAAGATGAAACGGTCATCACAAAACTGGATGCAGCCACTTTAAAGGCTATTGCAGACGGTGCCGATGGAGAATATATAAATGGAAATAATACTCAGGAGGTGGTTGATGCCATGCGCGAAAATTTTAACGCGATGGATAAAAAGGAGTTTGAAGCCAAGCAATTTGCGGATTTTAAAGACCAGTTTCAGTGGTTTATCGCTGCGGCATTATTGTTGCTATTTCTAGATATATTCTTGCTGGAACGTAAAACGAGTTGGGTGGCACGTTTGAACCTTTTTAATGAAAAAGGGAAAGATAAAATGGGTGTCAACCACTAGATTTGATTGAAAACGCTTGAACCTTATGATATATTCAACACAAAATTATAGGAGATATTTTTAATTTTTGTGAACTTTGAATGGTAAAAATGAGGTTTGTAAACGAAAAACTATGAATTTTACCCTAAAAATGCTTAATAATAGCTTGTTTTTGCTGTTTTTCTTAATTGGTATCCATTCGGCATTCTCTCAAGAAGACGCTACTGAGAAAAATGCTGATCCTAAGGTTAATGAACAAGATAATCCAGCGCTAAAAGAAGCCCAGAATTTTGTGGCTGAAGGTAATGCTGAACTGGAAGTTAATGATTTCGCATTAGCGGAAACTGCATACCGTAAAGCTGTAGCTAAAGATCCAGCGAATCTTTCGGCCAAATATAATATGGGCAACAATTACTATAAAAATGAGAAATTTGCCGAGGGCATGTCGCGTTATGCTCAAGCTATTGAAGTAGCAACAACCAAGGAGGAAAAACATCAAGCTTTCCATAATCTGGGCAACGCCTTATATAAGCAGAAAGATTTTAAAAAAGCGGTAGAGGCCTATAAAAATGCTCTGCGCAACGACCCGACCGATGAAGAAACGCGCTACAATTTAGCTTTGGCCAAAAAAGAAGATGAGAAAAATGGCGGCGGCGGCGATGACGATAAGGACAAAAAAGACGACAAAAAAGATCAGGACAAGGATAAAATGGACGATCAGGGAGACGAAAAAGAAGGGGACGATGGTAAGCCCAAAGAGCAGGATGATAAAGGCGATCAGAAAAAAGATCAGGGTGACGATAAAGAGGATAAGGGCAAACCCGATGATAAAAAAGGAGATCAGAAAAAGCCTGAAGACGGTGATGGCGAGCAACAGCCGCAACAACCGCAGCCTGGTGAAGGTCAATTATCTCCACAGCAAGTCAAAAGTTTGCTAGAAGCGATGAAAAATGAAGAAAATAAAGTGCAGGATAAAATGAATGCTAAAAAAGCGAAGGGAGCCAAAGTGAAAACCGATAAAGACTGGTGATCCCCCTAACCCCCAAAGAGGAAATGACCTGCAAGGTGATGCTGAGGTACGAAGTCTCCTTGTAGGTTTTAAGTTCCAAAAAACGATCGGTACTATAACACATAGAATAATGAAAGTGAAATTTGCATATCTACTCCTTTTTTTAAGCTTGGGATTTACTTCCGTAGCGCAAAAGGTGCAGTTTGATGCGACGTTGAGCAAGAAAAAACTTGGTGTCAATGAGCGGTTGCGGGTAGATTTTGAAATGAATCAAGACGGTGACAACTTTCGGCCACCCAATTTTCAGGGGTTCACTGTGGTGGGCGGTCCCAATCAATCTATAAGTCAGCAGTGGCTCAATGGGAAAAAGAGTTTTTCAAAGACCTTTTCCTACTTTCTTGCGCCAAATGGGACTGGAAACCTCAAAATAGGTCAGGCGGAAATTACCATAGACGGTAATCTTTACAAAACCATTCCGCTTGCGGTTGAGGTTACCGCTGCAGTAAATAGCCCCAATGATGACTCAGGCCCACAGTATGCCGTAGAAGATCAGGTACATCTTGTGGCTGAGGTTTCTAACAGTAATCCTTATCTCAACGAGGCTATCACCGTTGTTTATAAATTGTATGTCTCACATCAAACCGCTGTAAATGGCTGGAATGAAATAGATGCGCCTAAGTTTGCCGATTTTTGGAGCCAGAGCATTGATGAGAAAAAATTTAATATATATGACGGTACTTATAATGGGGAGCCTTACCGCTATGTGATTTTGAGAAGAACATTGCTTTACCCGCAAAAAACAGGAGAGCTCACGATAGAA
Source organism: Flavobacteriales bacterium (assembly GCA_038199845.1). GTDB lineage: Bacteria > Bacteroidota > Bacteroidia > Flavobacteriales > Flavobacteriaceae > Leeuwenhoekiella. Next base: position 2,054 of record JBBPYO010000296.1, on the reverse strand, counting down.
CCGCTTGCACTTAGTATCAATGTAGAAGTTCCCACCCAGCGGCGCGATATCTTTGGTAATTATATCACAAGGCCAGAAAAACTTACCGTAGCAGCAAATAATAGGAAAATAACCGTAAAATCGCTTCCTGAACAGGGAAAACCGGTCGATTTTACCGGTGCAGTTGGCGATTTTAACTTTGATGTAAGCACTACAAAAACCGATTTGAGCGCCACGGAATCACTTGATATCAATATTAAGGCAAGCGGGAATGGAAACTTAAAACTTTTTAAACTTCCCCGCCCTAAATTGCCCAATGCACTCGAAGTGTATGAGCCAGAGCACGTAGAAGATATTAATACCAATATCAGCGGTATGACCGGCAGTATTTCAGACCGCTATACTGTTGTACCACAAGTAAAGGGAAAATATCCAATACCACAGATCAGTTTCTCTTATTTTGACCCTAAAACCGATAAGTACCGCACGCTCACTTCCGAAGAGATTTTGATCAATGTTGAAAAAGGTCCTGAGATTACTGCATCAAATGAAGAAAATTCAGGGAAACAAGCGGTGGTCGCTAACGATCAGTTTCGATATATCAAATCAGAGGGCAAATTGCAACCAGTAAATAAGGATCGATTTTTTGGTTCAACATTATTCTGGTCGCTGATGGCTAGCCCGCTATTGTTCATTCCATTAGTATTATTGGGAAACCGAAAAAGGAAAGCTCACAGAGCAGACGTTAAAGGGAATAGACTACGCAAAGCAGATCGTATGGCGCGTAAATATTTAGGCGAAGCCAAAAAGAACATGGGTGATCAGAAAGCTTTTTACCTTGCCCTTGAACGATGTTTACACAATTATCTCAAAGCGAAGCTGAATATTCAGACCAGCGATATGAGTAAAGAACGTATTAAAAGTTTGCTGGATGCGCGAACTATAGAAGAAAATACGTCAAGTGGATTTCTTGCTCTTTTGGAAAGTTGCGAATTTGCACGCTACACCCCAACCAGTGATGTGACCATGCAACAGGATTATGAAAAAGCGGCCCGTATAATTTCTGAAATGGATAAACAGTTATGAAAAACAGAAGTTTATTATTCGGTAAAATAGCGCAGAAATTAGCTGTTTTTATGGCTTTTTGCCTGTTTTCTCTTGTTTGTCAAAGCCAAACAGCAGATCAGTATTTTGATAAAGGTAATAAAGCTTATGCAGCCGGAGATTATCAAAAAGCAATTGAGGCTTATGATGAGGTGGTAGCTGCCGGTCAGGAGTCTGCTGCACTATACTACAACTTAGGTAATGCTAATTATAAGTTGAACAGGATTGCCCCGAGTGTTTATAATTATGAACGTGCATTACGCTTAAATCCCAATGATGCAGATATAAAGAACAATCTGATATTTGCTCAGAATATGACCATAGACGCAGTTACTCCATTGCCACAAAATACGTTTACCAAGTGGTACAATAACACCTTGAATTTGTTAAGCCTAGATGGCTGGGCAATACTTGCCGTGATTCTGATCTTAGTCTTTATGGGTTCTTTTATAGCTTACCGGTTTGTGTATGCTACCGTTCAAAAACGGCTCTTTTTTACAACAACCTCCATCGCTCTTATCTTTAGTTTGACAGCACTGTTTTTTGCCTTTAGATCACAAATGAGGATTAAAAATGACCGTCCTGCGATAGTCTTTTCGTCTACAGCGGAAGTACGTGCAGAACCTAGATTGAGTAGTGACGAAGCTTTTGTGCTGCATGAGGGAACAAAGGTTTTGATACTTTCAGAAAATGACGAATGGCAGGAAATTCGTCTAGTGGATGGAAAAGAGGGCTGGATTCCAAAGACAGATGTAAAGGAATTATAGTAATACTACCGTAAACTTGAAAATATTTCATTAACTTCGCGATTTTCACATAATAGCGGAATTTTTTTGAAGACAACAGGTTTTTTTTTAGTAATACTACTTTTCACTTTTCTAGTGACACCCGTTATTGTCAACGCATTTAATGGCGATGCTATTACTGTGGTGATTCTCGAAGAAGAAAATTTAAAGAATTCTAACCTAGAT
>JBBPYO010000295.1:0-3763 GCA_038199845.1 Flavobacteriales bacterium | reverse complement strand
ATTGATCACGGATTGCTTTGCATTGGGAACATCTACAAAATAAAGCGATGCCTTTTCGCGATCGCTTTTCACCTCAAATGTTGGGATTATCACATCTTTTGCCTTCCAGTTCTCTTCTAAACCGGTAAGGGCAGCAAGAGCTTCTTTTTGGTTAACATCACCCACAATATGAAAATTGGTGACAGAAGGCGAAAAGTTTTTTGCATAAAAATCTTTGAGATTTTGCATGGTTATGCTTTCTACAGATTCTACAGTTCCTTTTATAGGCTGTGCAAGCGGATTATTGTCACCATAAAGTACTTTATTATACACACGATCTGCGATCACATTAGGATTAGAAGCGTCACGTTTTATGCCGTTTATCGTACTCATTTTAACACGCTTCAATTCCTCTTCATCCCAGCGCGGTTGCATCAAAATCTCTTGTACCAAAGCCATTGTCTCGTCAAAATTACGCTTCAATGTGTTTCCACGGATCACAATAGATTCATCTGTGGTGTACATATAAATGCTTGCGCCCAGCAAATCAATCGCTTCTTCCAGTTCTTCAGGTGTTTTATTGGCCGTTCCTTCCATCAGAATATCGGTCATGAGGTTCGCAACACCGTTTTTACCTTCAGGATCTAACAAATGGCCTCCATCTATAACAAGACTAAAATTTACCAATGGCAATTCGTGCTGCTCAATGCCATAAACTTTCAGGCTGTCATTTAAAGAAGCGGTCCAGGATTCAGGAATGCTCAATTTTGGCGTTTCGCCCATTTCCGGTGCTTTGGAACGATCAAATGAAGACGGTGTTTTTTCGATTTCCTGCTTCGTTTCAGCAACTTCGGTTTTTACATTTTCGGTGATTTCCTCTTCAACAACATCTGCCTTTTCTGAATTTTCCGCAATCAGTTCCATTTCGCCTTTGGGCACAAAACTGGTCAGAATAAAGGGTTTTCCTTTAATATATTTGTCATAAACGCGAACCACATCTTCTTTAGTCACCGCTTTTATATTTTCAATATCCTGAGTTATAAAACCGGGATCACCGGTAAATACGTCATAAGAAGCTAATTGAAAAGATTTCCCCAGAACGCTGCTGATACCGTTATAAAATTCTGTTTCGAGACCGGCTTTAATGCGCTCAATGTCATTATCGGTCACGCCATCTTTTTCAAAAAGGGCAAAACCGGCTTTAATTCCACTTTCTACACTATCCAAATCAATACCCGAATTTGCGGTCACCTGTATCGTAAATTTCCCGGCAATCTGATCAGAACCGTTGTACGCGTAGACATTTGATGTCAATTCTTTTTCTTTAACCAATACTTTATAGAGCGGTGCTTTTTTTCCGTCGGAAAGAATTTGTCCCAAAACATCAAGCGCGTAGGCATCATCTGTGTACTGCTCTACCGTGGGCCAAACCATATTGAGTTGTGGCGCGGTAGCGAAATTATCGTCGTGATATAATCTTTTGGTCTCCGCGAGTGTTACATTTTGTACTTTGAGCGGAGCAACTTCTTGTCGTTTTTTGATCTCACCAAAGTATTTCTGAACCATATCTTTAGTGGTACTTTCCTCAAAATCTCCAGCAATAACTAAAGTCGCATTATTGGGTCCGTAGTATTTATCGTAAAATTCTTTAACATCCGCAACCGTAGCGCTCTGAAGATCTTCAAGTTCGCCAATTACCTGCCAACTATAAGGATGCCCATCGGGAAACAGGTTTTTATCAATTACCCAACTTGTATGTCCGTAGGGATTATTATCAACACGCTGTCTTTTTTCGTTTTGCACCACTTCTTGCTGGTTTTCAAAAGCAGATTCGGTAATTGTATTTTCTAAATAACCCATGCGGTCAGACTCCAACCACATCACAGTTTCCAGCGCATTTTTTGGCACCACTTCATAATAAACCGTTCCATCTTGCCACGTGCCGCCATTCAGCGTTCCACCAACATCCTGGATGGTTTTGAAAAATTGATCTTCGGGCACATTTTCAGACTGCTGAAAAAGCATATGTTCGAAAAGATGCGCAAAACCGGTTCGTCCCTTTTTCTCGCGGTTGGAACCTACGCCATATTGAATCGCCACCGAGACAACAGGATCTGACTTGTCCTGATGCAGGATCACGTTGAGGCCATTATCCAGTTCATATTTTTTATAATCTATGGAAAGGCTCGCCTCATCGGTATCTTTTGCCATGTTTTTGTCACAGGAAATCAAACCTATAAAAAGGAGTGCAATCCCGAAAATAATCGGTATTCGTTTAATTTGTTTCATCCTTGTAGTTGATTGAATTATGCTAAATTTTGTTAAATATAAAAGAATTTATTCACTTATACCTCAAATAACCAAATAGTAGTACTTTAGTAGGACATCATTGTAAGACTGACGTTTAAAGTATATTTATTGGAAAGTTTGTAATATGTATTCATAAAATACTTCATATTTATTTGTATTGAATTGAATAATTATCTTTGAGTATCAACCTAAAAATCCAACTTCTTGAAAAAATCACTAATCTCCCTATTTTTTGTCTTTCTGGCTGTAAATGCATTTGGCCAAAAGGCAGAATCTTATTTTAAGCCCTTAAAATATCGAAATATAGGTCCTTTTCGCGGAGGTCGATCGGTCACGGCGACTGGTGTAATTGGTGATCCCATGACCTATTATATGGGGACAACTGGCGGCGGACTCTGGAAAACCAGCGATGCTGGCGCTGTGTGGAACAACATTTCTGATGGGTTTTTCAAAACTGGTTCCGTGGGCGCAGTGGCCGTTTCTGCCTCAGATCCCAATGTGGTTTACTGTGGGATGGGCGAGCATGCCATACGCGGTGTTATGACCTCTTATGGCGACGGGGTTTACAAGTCTGTCGATGCGGGCAAAACCTGGAAAAAAATGGGACTTGATAAAACCCAGCAAATTTCTAGGATCGTCGTGCATCCCACAAATCCTGATATTGTTTATGTGGCGGCGCAGGGCGCATATCAAGCGCCCACACCAGAACGCGGAGTCTATAAATCCATCGATGGTGGAGCGACCTGGGAGCAGGTTCTTTTTGTAAATGACCTCACTGGCGCAGCCGAATTGTCAATAGATGTAAATTATCCCAATATTCTATATGCCGCGATGTGGGAGCACCAGCGCACCCCGTGGAAAATGATTAGCGGCGGTGCCGGAAGTGGTCTTTATAAGTCTACGGACAATGGGGAAACATGGAAAGAAATGAAGGAAGGCCTGCCCAAAGAAAAAGGGAAAATGGCCATTTCGGTCTCACCGGCAAACAGCAACTACGTCTATGCCTTGATCGAAAGCGATAGTTATACGGATAAAAGCGGTCTTTACCTCTCAAAAAATGCAGGCGGAAATTGGGAACAGGTAAGTGGTGATAATAAATTGACGCAGCGTGCTTGGTATTATATTGAAATTTTTACAGATCCCAATGATGCGCATGTGGTTTACGTAATGAGCGCAGACGCATTGCATTCTATTGATGGTGGTAAAACCTGGGAGTCCATCGAGGGCACACACGGTGATTTTCATGATTTATGGATTAACCCAGAAAATTCTGAAAATATGGTGATTGCAAACGATGGTGGCGCGGCAGTTTCCTTTAATTCTGGTGAAAGTTGGTCTACGCAAGACAATATGCCCACCGCGCAGATGTACCGTATCAATGCAGACAATCTTTTTCCGTACAATATTTATGGTGGTCAACAGGATAATAGTTCGGTGAAAATTGCGCATTTGTCTCTTGGCAGCGGTGGTATAT
>JBBPYO010000294.1:0-7126 GCA_038199845.1 Flavobacteriales bacterium | reverse complement strand
TTTTCGGGCCTTACCCATGGCATAATGCTCAAGCGCGTGACCTAGACTGAAGAGAAAAAGCAACAGCGCGCCTTCTGTCCATTTATCAAGAAGCGCCGCACCAATTGCGGCCACAAGCATTAAGAAATCTATCTCAAATCCACCTTTGGCAATTTTCTCAATCGCTTCTTTGGTCGTATAAAAACCACCAAAGAAATAAGCTGCCAGATATAAGTACCAGGGAATATTAGGGGAGATTTCAGTAAAAACTTCAAGTAAATATCCTGTAGTTAAACAAATTCCACTTAAAATGGCAAAATACAGTTCCGTATTTTTTCCTAAAAAACCTTCGTGTTCTTTTTCTTCATGTACGTTTGCGCAACAGTTGGCCATGCTATTTTTATTTTATTCTACTTTATTTTAGGGGAAAAGTAGCATTTTATAAAACGCAATGGAAGTGCAAATGTACTCAGTCCTCCCCTAGCCCCTCCCAAGGAGGGGAACTAAAAAAGGACTTGCTGGAATTAAACGTCGCAGGAATTGTTTTTAGCTGGAAAAACTATTTTTTAACCTAAGTTCGATATAAGTACAATGTGTCAGTTTGAGTCATTTCAATAGCCATTGGAATGGAAAGGATTTTGTATCGAAACTAGCATTTTTCGATTGAAAATAGACATTTCAGACACGATTTTAAAAAAAAATGACTCAAATTGATAATTCTCAATCAACAGAAAAAAATTATATCGAGATCCGGTTTTCAACTATCGCATTTATCACAAGTTCCCCGAACCACTAAGTTCATATCGTGGGCACTGTAACCGGATGGTAGGCTGATCTGGGGAATTTTATATTCGGTGAGACACGTGGTCTCGTCACAGTTACTGCAATGAAAGTGCAGATGCAGGTCATGATGATCTTCTACCGTGCAGCCGTCTTCACAAAGCGCGTATTTTGAAATGCCCGTACCATCATCAATCTGATGCACAATTCCCTTATCTTCAAAGGTTTTTATAGTACGGTACAACGTTGTGCGCTCTGCTTTAGCAAAAGCTTTTTCTATATCAGTAAGTGCTACGGCAACTTGTTTTTGAGCCATAAACTTATAGATAAGTTGGCGCATGGCGGTGGGCCGGACTTTCTTTTCACTTAAAAACTCTTCAATTTTGATCATTTTCTGAACAATATCTTTTAAAATCGACTCTTTATAATAGATTATATGTATATCCGTCTTTTGTCCCAATGTAGCTTTTTGTCAGCCTGAGCGCAGTCGAAGGGTAGACAAAAATGTTTCGACTGCGCTCAACGTGACATTTGAATACTTATTGAAACGTACTTGACATCAAACGGACATACAATGGATTATTCACCTTCCGCTGAAATAAAAACCTGTATTGCGTGTTTTCGTTACTATATATAAAGGTAATACGCTTTGAGGAAACGCCTTCACTTTCGTAGCATTAAATGGCTATCCAAAAAAATGGATTTCATTTGGAATATAAAGTCAGAAAACCGATAATGCGTCCTGAACACAATACGTTATATTTGAAACCTATGAAAAAAATATTGAAACGCCTGTCAAGAACGCAACTGCTACTTCATTTAGTTTTGGTTTTTGGTTTTGTTTTTATCTTCAGTTGTAAAGACAACGCACAAAACAATTCTTCTTCGCAAGCGACTACAACTAAGTCCGCTTTGATTGCGCAGGCAACTCCTTCCGCGATCAGCGTTAAAAGATTCGCCACACCCATAAAAATAGAGAACAATTATATTTTAGATCCTGTAAAATGGGAAATTGTGCAAGGCAAAGTTAGTGATGATGTAGCGTTCAAGAACCGGATTCAGCTGCAAGCGGCTTTTCAGGATGCGGTGAAAAAACAGGTAGATACCTTTAAAATTGGTGTTTTAGACGCGTTTTTTGACGTAACACGCCTGACCAATGGTCGCAAGCGTTTTGTATCGTATAAGGAAGCCATCACGCTGCCTGAAAACTTTAATCTCGTCATGAGCCCAGAAACTCATTTACGTGCACAGCCGAATAATAGCGCTAGATACGCCCTTTTGACTAACGGAACTCACGATAATATAAGTATTAAGGGTGGAAATCTTTATGGTGAGCGCAATTCACATACGTACTCAGGCAATAGCAGCGATGAATGGGGACACGTTATTGAAATTTTAGGTCTTGAAAATGGAATTATAGATGGCGTGACCATAAAAGATGGCAACGGTGATGGGATGATCGTGCACGAACTTAATTTTACTTTTAAAGCAGATCATGATAAAACAAGAAATCTTGAAATCACTAACTGTGTTTTTGATAATAACCGTCGTAATAACCTCGCCATTACCGGTGGCGCAAATATTTTAGTCGAAAAAAATATGTTTCTTAATGCAGGTCAGGACACGCCAACTTCAAAAGGAACAAGTCCAAAAGCCGCAATAGATGTCGAACCTTATAAAGAACGCGACAAAAAAACCGGCAAACTCATAGATTACGAGAAAGCCGAAAATATTGTTATCAGGAACAATATTGAAAAAAGCAGCCGCTGGCAGGGATTTGTGGTTGCCACCGGTCGTGATGTCCTAATTGAAAATAATACGATGGAGTCTTCCATTAATTTTGGATATTCAGATCATGTGGTGATTAGGAACAATACTATGATCAATCCAACAATGGGCGGCGTAGGAATGACGCTGGGCGCCGATGGAGCGCGCGTTTTTGACAATAAAGTCTATAATAATATAGTGGAAAATTTTAAACAGGCAATCAGCGTACGCGGTAAAGGTCATGAGATTTATAAAAATACGTTTACCAATTTTATTACTGCCCTGCGCATTTATGATCTTAAGAACAGTTTGATCTACGACAATGTTTTTACAAGTACTTTAAAAGAAAGCCATGGAGTATTTATTCATGTAACCACGGGAGATAGTTCTTCCATAAAAAACAATCATTTTACGGTTCAAAAAAGTCCGTTACATATTTTTAATCTCAATTTTTATCATGGAAAGGAAAATAACCTTAACATTGTGGGCAATACTTTCACCGGTAATGACCCGGGCACGATAGGCAATTCTAATGGGATTTTATTTCAGAAGAATGTTTTTGAAACGGGGCTGCGTATTGTGGGAACCAACCGCGTTTCCTTTAAGGAAAATCAAATTAACGGAGGAAATTTTAATGGTATTCAAATACGGGAAGGAAATACAGATTTAAGTCTTATACGCAATCGCTTAAATAGCCAAAAGCAATGTATAGATGTTCGTGAGATTCCTTTAAATTTTATTAAAGAAGAAAATTCCTGCAATAAATAGCCGAAAACAACCGATTTTCATCCGAAAAGTGCGATTTTGTGATAATTCTGCCGATTTTAACGTTTCTTTAATCGGATTGCAGACAGCATTTAGTAAGTTCCCAACTAATAATTGAAATTAAAGATATGAGCCAAGTTAAAGCGGAAGATACAGTACAAGTACATTATACTGGTAAACTGGAGAACGGTCAAGTTTTTGACAGTTCTGTAGATCGCGAGCCCCTTGAAGTTAAGTTAGGACAAGGACAATTAATACCCGGTTTTGAAAAAGGGTTGATTGACATGAAGGTAAAAGAAAAGAAAACGGTAAACGTTCCTCACAGTGAAGCATATGGTGAGGTACAACAAGATCTTTTCCAAGAAATTTCTAAAAGTGAATTACCTGCTGAAATTACTCCCGAAAAAGGAATGGGACTTGTTTCCAAAAATCCTGATGGAACCGAACGCCAGTTGCGCGTTGCGGAAGTCAAAGAAGATTCTATCATAATAGACGCTAATCATCCTCTTGCCGGTCAGGATTTGATTTTTGAACTTGAAGTCCTTGATATAAAATAAACACATAATTTGTGATCATGAAGCTCGGAAGCGTAATGCTTTCGGGCTTTTTTTTATGTTTGGACTGTAATTAAAAAAGCCCAAAAACAGGTAATAAATCACCTACTTTGGGCTAGTAATGATGTATTTTACCGGATTTTAACCTATTAAATATAGCACTCCAACTCCAGCAAAATATCCTAAAAGAGCGATCCAACTAATGTGTTTTACGTACCACATAAATTCGATTTTAAGAAGACCCATAATGGCAACTCCTGCTGCCGAACCTATGATAAGTACGCTTCCTCCGGTACCGGCGCAATACGCAAGCAATTCCCAGAAGGTAGAATCCTGAGGATAAACTGACATAGGATACATTCCCATTGCTCCCGCCACCAGTGGCACGTTATCCACAACGGAAGATAACAACCCAATAAATATATTTACCAGATAAATGTTATGGAACGTGTTGTCGAGAACTAGCGCTAGATCTTTAAGTATTCCTGCAGTTTGCAAACTCGCTACAGCAAGTAAAATACCCAAGAAGAATAGAATACTGGGAGAATCTACCTTTCTTATAACACCAGAAACTGATAATGCGTGTTTTTTATGATGCTCTTTGTTTTTGTGCATCAGTTCTGTAACTACCCAGAGCACACCAAGGCTAAATAACATTCCCATAAAAGGCGGTAGATGGGTAACAGCTTTGAATATGGGCACAAACAACAAACCGCCAACGCCCAACCAGAAAACGACGCGCTGCTCAAAAGTATTTACGTCAATATGCTGTTCGTTGAGTGCGATAGTATCTTCTGGTCGATCTACAGAACCTTTCATTTTAAAAGTGAGTACAATCAAAGGGACGAGCAAGCAAAAAAGACTGGGTAAAAATACTACTGATATTATATTAAGCGCAGTAATCTGTCCACCTATCCACATCATAATGGTCGTAACATCGCCAATAGGCGACCAGGCGCCACCCGCATTTGCCGCCAAAATTACCATACCGCCAAAAAACCAGACATCTTCGCGCTCTTTAAGTAATTTTTTGAGGAGCGCCGCCATCACAATTGCAGTAGTCAAATTATCAAGTGCGGCTGAGAAGAAAAAAGTAATACTACATATAATCCATAGCAGTTTTATTCGGTTTGTGGTCGTGATCTTATCGGTTACCACCTCAAAGCCACGATGCGCATCTATAAGTTCAACAATAGTCATCGCAGCCAGTAGAAAGAATAAGATTTCTGAAATCTCTCCCACATGCTCAAGCAGGCTCTCATCCAAAAAAGTGGAAATTCCGCCATCTTCACCCACCGCTTGAGATGCGGGAAGAAGAGCCTCACTGCCTATAATAAGAAGCACCCAGCACAATACTCCCGTGAGTATAGCTGCGGCAGCCTTATCTATTTTTATATTATGTTCTAGGGCGATACACACATACCCAATCACGAAGATGACAATCAATATAATATACATAGTAATGTAAGCTAGTAATTAAATGTTGGTTTTTAGTACTACTATTTCGAAGGTAAAAATTAGAATAAATATTTCTTTTTTAGCCTTTTTACAGAAAAAAATAAATATTTGACAAACAATAAGGTTTTCTCAGAAATCATTTTGTTTTAAAGCTTTACACGTGGTGTTTTTCCGAGGAACAACTTTATACTCATTCAAAAATAAAAATTAAGTTTATTTTTTGCTAAATACTGCTTCAATCTCTAAGTAGCAGCATACGATCTCAAACATAAAAGCATTTTTACGTTGGTTGAAATTGAAGAAAAGAATAGCACCGTTTGTAATTTTCTGGATGTTTATCCGACAAAGTATCTATAACATGATGCTTTTAACGCTTTTCATCCTTATATTTGCAGGTTAAACTTGGGTATTCCCGAAGATAAAATTCAGTAAACTACCGTGTTTTCATAAAAAACTATTAAAACACACTTGTTTTTCCGCAATTAATTGTTTTTGTCGTTTAATGGTGTTATACTACCAGGTATTCAAAAAACTAAATAATATATATGAGACAGCTCAAAATCACCAAGCAGGTAACCAATAGGGAGTCAAAATCTTTAAATACTTATTTACAAGACGTAAGCAAGTTGGATATGATTACTGCTGATGAAGAGGTCGAGTTGGCACAACGCATTCGGGAGGGCGATCAATTAGCCTTAGAACGATTGACAAAGGCTAACTTGCGTTTTGTGGTTTCTGTTGCGAAACAGTACCAGAATCAGGGTCTAAAACTTCCCGATCTTATCAATGAAGGAAACGTAGGACTTGTAAAAGCGGCAAAACGTTTTGACGAAACCCGTGGTTTTAAATTTATTTCTTACGCTGTATGGTGGATTAGACAATCTATTCTTCAAGCAATTTCTGAACATTCAAGAACTGTACGTCTTCCGCTCAATAAAATCGGTACGATTAGTAAAATCAACAAAGCTTTTTCTTATTTAGAGCAAAGTCTAGAGCGACCACCATCTGCAGATGAGATTGCAAAGGAGCTTGACATGACTATTTCAAAAGTAAAGCTTGCCATGAAGAACAGTGGCCGGAACCTTTCTATGGATGCTCCATTTAAAGAAGGTGAGAATGATTCCAATCTATACGACGTATTACGTTCTGGTGAATCACCAAATCCTGATGCTGATTTAATGCAAGAATCATTGGGAACTGAAATTGAACGTGCCCTTGAAACGCTTTCTCCACGTGAATCAGACGTGATCAAGTTGAACTATGGCTTGGGCGGTGAGCAACCTCATACGCTACAAGAAATAGGCGAAATGTTTGATCTAAGCCGCGAGCGTGTACGTCAAATTCGTGAGAAAGGTATTCGTAGATTACGTCATACCTCAAGAAGTAAAGTTCTTAAAACCTATTTAGGTTAAGAATTATAACTTTATCAAAATTAAAAAACGACCTGCTAAATTAGTTGGTCGTTTTTTTATTGTATAAAATGGCCGAAAATCAGTGATTTAATCCCTATTATTGAAGTTGAAAATTAGGAAATAGAAACTCAAAAATCGGATGAATTGCGTCAAAAATGACTTCTAAGGTCAAAAAACAGCCGATTAAAAGATGTTTTTTGAGATTTTAAGGTAATTTAATCTCATTTTCGAATCATTTCTAAATTGAGAAATACAGAATAAGAATTAAATCAGCCTTTGTGATCCTAAAATGTGGCTTTATAATGGGAAGATCGTTTAATAGAAAGAATTTATCCTCTTTTAGAATTGAGCGAATAAAAACTTAGACACATATTTTTATTTGAGACATCTTGCGAATAAACAAAATTAAAG
>JBBPYO010000293.1:0-2749 GCA_038199845.1 Flavobacteriales bacterium | reverse complement strand
GGTAAATTCCAATAAAAAGTGCGTGTTCTTATGCAAAATTGGAAAACCAAACCGAATCCCTTGCTTCAAATACAAAAACGGAAGTTTATGTCACTAATTCAGGTTAAATTTGCATCTAAATTAAATTTCATGTTTCAAGATAAAGATTCTTCACGCACTGCCCTCAGCGATTTGGGTGAGTTCGGACTTATAGATCATTTGACCCAGTATTTTACCGTAGAACAAGAAAGCACCCTTAAAGGAATAGGTGATGATGCGGCGATACTTGATTTTAAGGATAATCAAGTGGTACTGACAACCGATTTGCTGGTGGAAGGCGTACATTTTGACCTCAGCTTTATGCCGTTGAAACATTTGGGTTATAAAGCGGTCATGGTCAATCTTTCTGACGTTTATGCCATGAACGCAAAAGCTACGCAGATCACGGTTTCCATCGCGGTTTCTAACCGGTTTCCGCTGGAAGCGCTTGAAGAGCTTTATGCAGGTATTTCGCTGGCCGCGAAAGCATACAATGTTGATCTGGTAGGCGGCGATACCACGTCCAGTAGCAAAGGATTGCTAATTAGCGTGACCGCCCTGGGGATTGCAAAAAAGGAAAATATTGTAACACGAGATGGCGCAAAACCTATGGACCTCCTTGTTGTTACCGGCGATCTTGGAGCCGCGTATATGGGACTACAGGTTTTAGAACGCGAAAAAGAAGTTTTTAAAGTGAACCCTAATTCTCAGCCAGATCTTGAACCTTACACCTATTTGGTAGAACGCCAATTGAAACCAGAAGCGCGCAAAGATATTATAGATCTATTCAAACAGCTGGAGTTACAACCCACTTCCATGATTGATATCAGCGACGGACTTTCTTCTGAAATTATTCATCTCTGCAAAAGCTCGAAGGTGGGATGCAAATTATACGAGGATAAAATTCCTTTAGATCCACAAACGATAAATGTCTGTGAAGAATTTGATATAGACAGCACTACAATTGCTCTTAATGGCGGCGAAGATTATGAACTCTTGTTTACTGTCGCACAACAGGATTATGAGAAATTAAAGGCCAACCCTAATTTTACAATAATAGGTCACATGACCGAAGAGCAGGAAGGTATGCACCTCGTTACCAGGGCAAATACGCAAATTCCCATTATTGCCCGTGGGTGGAACGCGCTTAGTGAAGAAGAATAAATTAAGCGGTTTTTGATCTGCGGCGCAGATAGAATTGCTCCATTACTTCGTTTACGCGCTTCAGCTTTGGTGTAAGCGGTGTAAGAAAGCCGTTATTATCTTCCGTATATTGAGATTTGCAAGCCTCACATACATATTCTCGCTGATGGGTTTGATATTCCTTGCTCAACTTTATGTTATGACCCACAATCCGGCAGCGTAACAAAGTGAGTCGCACACTGATTTTACGACTTAAATTTTTCATAGTATAGGTTTGATTATTAGGTGGTTGAATATATGAATTTTAATTCAGAATTACCAATAATCTTCTTAAAAAATTTATCATAAGTTTAACATATATAAATGAAGTTCATTTAGTACGTTAATTTGCACCTCTTTTCAAGAAATCCTGTATTTTATCATAAGTTTTTTTTGGATTTTCTAAAAGCAGAACATGTCCTCCTGATAAAATCGTAATCTCAGGAACATTGTGAATAAATGCTTTTTTTGTTTCAAAAGCTTCAATTAACGTGTCATCTTCACCTAAAATCATTGCTTTTTTTAAAGTAGTTTCTTTCCAGAAGTTTGACAAATCTGGGCGTCTCATCATCGCCTCCTGACCTGCGATATAACCTTCTAATGGTGTTTTTAGTGCTTTCTCTTTAAGGTTTTCTATTTCCTGTTCAAGCTTTTTCCTGTTCTTTAAAGCAAACAAATTGGAGATTGACATTTTAACGATGGCTTTATAATTTTTTTCAGCCATTGCAATACCGTGTTTTCTATTGGCGACGCGCTTTTCGTCATCTGCTGTGGGAGTAGAATTCAGCAGTAATAGTCCGCTTACTTTTTCAATGTTCGCTTTCGCGAAAGCGAGTGCCACATAACCTCCCATAGAATGTCCCACAAGATCTACTTTGCCCAGCTTTTCTTTCTCAACGATCTTCAATATAGCATTTGCCATACCAGCTATACCATGTTTCCCATCAAGCACATCACTCTGCCCATGGCCGGGAAGGTCTATGCAGATTACTTTGTAATTAACTTTTAACCGTTCTATAAGTGTATCCCAGATCGATAGATTTTCGAGGAAACCATGTAGCAAAATACAGGCTGGACCCGCACCGGTAATGGTGTAAAATAATTTACTGCCCTTATAGTCTACTGTCATATTTACCTTATCTTTCCCCACGAAAGTACGCATTACCATGAACTCTACAAACGATACGCTTGTAACCGCTTTTGCCCTTTTCTCCCTCTTTTTTGGGGCTGGAAACCTGATTTTACCTCCATTTCTGGGATTTAGCGCTGGCGAAGATTGGCTACTCGTCACCTTAGGGTTTGCACTTTCTGCGGTATTAATCCCTATTTTGGGTATTGTTGCGCACGCTCGTTTACAGGGCACTATGCTCGATTTTGGCAATAAAGTGCATCCTCTTTTTAGTATCCTTTTTTGTATTGCCATTTACGCTGTGGCAGTTGCCCTCCCAGCGCCTCGTACCGCGGCAGTTACATATGAAATGAGCATAGTGCCGTATTTCAATTTAAATCCACTGGTTTTTAGTTTTATTTATTTTGGGCTTGTGTTTTT
>JBBPYO010000292.1:0-4417 GCA_038199845.1 Flavobacteriales bacterium | reverse complement strand
GCAGCGCACTAGCGCTCGTCCAAACATACAAAACACAAATCTGAAATGAACCACAATTACATTTCCCCGACTCTTTTACCTTTGACACCTGCATCCCTTTCGTTTCGCTAGTCGGATGCAGATTTTAAAATTAGGAACTTTAAAAGAACCTTTTATTTATTTGCTTCCTTAAAATCCTTGATCACCTGAAGTTTTTCATCGGTGAGCGCGTTACCGTCAAAGAACGAAACTCCGCTCGCGCCATTGTCTTTGGCGATCTGGATGGCCTGTTTTAATTCTTCATCTGTCATTTCTGGAATGTAGATTCCCGTGTGCAATTCTACGTTTTTGCCGGCAAGATCGGTCACGCCTTGTTTGGTTGCAAAACCGATCCATTCAATCCCTTCATTGTAAAAATTGTTATAGATCATGGGCAAAACCATATCAATATTCCATTTATCCCAGCGCTGACGAACCATATGATCTGCCATTTCTGGATAGGGAAATACCGCTGCAGTCAGCTTTTTTCCATTTTTATGGGCGATCTCATACGCGTGATCTACTACATTTTTAATCTGATTGAGACGAAATTGCTTCCACTCGATGTCGATGGCCGGATTTTCCATTTCGCGCGGATCTTTACCAAACTTCTCCTTGAACGCATTTACGCTTGCATCGGAATAATCGAAGTCATAATCGGGCAATTCTTCTTCCTGTTTCAAGTCGTATTTTGGCAATAAACCGATAGGCAGGTACACATCTGGATAGCGGATATAATCCAGGTGAACGCTGGCAACACCGTCTACTTTTGCGAGTCCTTCAATAAGGTCATAAATATGCTGCACGGCATCGGGATTGCTGGGCGAAAGCCACTGGTAATAGTCAACATACGGACGGTCGTCAAAACTTGATTTCCCACTGTGACTCACCTGGTACCAATCCGGATGTTTTAGCGCCACGGTATCGCCGGGGCGGTTCATGGTCATCAGCCAGGCATGGACTTCAAGACCCTGATCTTTCGCTAAGGGCGTTAAATGCGCAAGCAGTTCAGGATCGGTATTCGTATTTATGAGTACCGCATCAATACCATTTTCTTTGTATTTTTTAAATTCTGAAGTGTAGGCTGAATCGTCTTTATCGCGTTCTGCGGTGATCCACGTCCAGTATTTGAAATCGGTTACCGAATCGGTTTGACTTTCCTTATTCTGTTCTGCGACCGCGGACTCACTTTTGCGATCTTCACACGAAAAAAAGAGCGCGGAGCACAACAATAGCGCTAGATAATTGGTTTTCATATCAATTAATTATTGAGTTGTTTATAATTCCCTTCTTGGTTGATCAAATATTTTTTATCTGAAAACGGACTTTCGGCCACAATATTCCAGCCTGCGGAATGGTTCTCCAGCTTAATTTTCAACGGTTTTCCATCGATTAAAATTGGTGTTTTTTGAAGATTTTCAAGGCTTTCTACCCATTTTTTGTGCTGCCCGAAATAGGTTTTTTGCGCACGATAAAGCGCATACAATTCCCAGCGCACTTTTTCATCTTGCGGAATTCTAACATTGAGCTTTACTTCTGGCCCAATGTCTGCAAAATAAACGTAGCCCCAATGTTCTGGTTCGTGCATATTTATAACGCCCTGCGGTGACCAAACCCAGTTATATTCAGGTAAAAAATTGCCGTTTTTCCCCGTTTTTCGGGCATATTTACCGTTTTTTAGGTCAAAATCCCAGTTTACACGGGAGAAATTGATGCGCCAAAATTCGTTTTTAGGGATTTTTCCACTTTGAGCCACTTCGGTTAAAACGCTCCACGGCATTGCGATCTCCACCGCCCAATATTCATCTTTATCGGAAGCATTGTTCAAACTCCCTTCAATGTGCACTGCACTTTGCACGCCTTTAATATCCCAGCTGTCAACCGCGTTTCCCAGTTCGCGGTAGGTTTTTGGCAAGAGCAGATCCCAAACCGTGTTGAGCGCATTCATCTCAAATTCCATATAATTTTGCGTGTCGCCATCAGGATCAATGAAAATCTCAAAATCATTGTTGTAAAAAATCACTGTATCGCGCTGTTTCAGAGTCGCCCAGATGTGCGGTTCTTTCAATTTGGCGTAAAAATAAAGGTTGGTCTCGTCCCAGATCATTTTCACGTTAGTCTTATACTTTGGTGTTTTTTCACCTTCAATATCAATAAAATCGGTGCTCCAATTTGCCGTTTTCCAAGCGTTTTCATCCGGTTTCCCATCGATTGTGATGGTTTCTGAAGTTTTATAGGCGGCGTATAAACGCGGTTCTTCGGTTTGCTGCGCGAAAAGCGTGGTGGTAAAAAGAAAGCTGGCGAGTAATTTTATATGATTCATTAACATGTGATTTTAGATTAAAGGCTTCTCGATACATTTTTAGTCTGCGCTATCGCTTCGACGAAAAATACTCGAAGTGACAGCTTAAGTTGAACTTTATCTCAAATCTCTGCTGTCAGATCGAGTGAATTTTGAGGCGTGAGCCGAGAAATTTGTATCGAAATCCTTTTGTGGAATAAAAACAAAATTCCAGTTCAGAGGCTTCTCGATACATTTTTAGTCTGCGCTATCGCTTCGACGAAAAACACTCGAAGTGACGGTTTTCTTGACATCTCACTATTCCGCAGAAGTTCCCCATTCTTTATTAGGTTCAGAACCCATGATCAGTTTTAAAGTTCCTCCTTTTAAAATTTCGCTGTGCGCAATGGAAGTCTTGTTGAACTCTTTACCGTTTAATGTGGCCGATTGTATGTAAAAATTAGCTTCTGAAACGTCCTGCGCTTCAATGGTGAATTTGTTTCCATTGGGTAAATTCATCGTTGTTTTTTCAAAAACGGGACTTCCTATTTCGTACGTCGTGCTCGACGGATTCATAGGATAGAGACCCATTGAACTGAACACATACCAGGCGGACATCTGCCCGGCATCCTCGTTACCACTCAATCCGTTTGGCGTCGTGTTGTACTGCGTTTTTAAAATCTCATGCACCCAATATTGCGTTCGCCACGGTGCGCCTGCTTTATTGAACAAATACGTAATGTGGTGGCTGGGCTCGTTGCCGTGCGCATATTGACCAATTAAACCTGAAATATCTGGTGAAGCTTCCTCCCCGGAAATCTCGGAACTTTCGGCAAAAAGCTGCTCTAATTTGGCTACAAACTTTTCTTTTCCGCCCATTAAAGCTATTAAACTGTCTGGCGCATGCGGTACAAACCAACTGTGCTGCCAGGCATTTCCTTCAGTATAATCGGTATTGGTTTCATGCTTGGAAAATTTGGGATCAAAAGGTTCGTGCCATTTTCCGTCGGCCGATTTTCCGCGCATAAATCCGGTTTCTGGATCAAATAATTGCTGAAAAGCCATGGAACGATCCAAGAAAAATTCATAATCCTTTTCCTTGCCTAAAGCCTTCACCATTTGCGCCACGCACCAATCGTCATACGCATATTCCAACGTTGCGGTAACCGACTCGTTGCCCAGATCAAAGGGAATATAGCCGTATTCCTTATAAAGATCCAACCAGCGCTCATCTTGCATCATGGTGGTTTTCATGGCCTCAAAAGCCTTCTCGGCATCAAAGTCTTTTATGCCTTTAAGATATGCTTCGGTGATCACCGGGATTGCGTGGTAGCCCGTCATCGTGTTGGTTTCATTTCCATATAAATTCCAGACGGGAAGTTTTTTATTGATGCCATAATACGCGAGCATCGACTTTATAATGTCACTTACCCGATCAGGATCTGTAAGGGTAAGCAGCGGTTGCTCGGCGCGGAAGGTATCCCAAAGTGAAAGCGTGGTGTAGGCCGTAAAATCACCTTTCGCAATACTGTCGTTCTGCAGTCGGAATTCACCAGTTGCATCGCTAAATGTAACCGGGGAAATGTGCGTGTGATAAAGCGCTGTGTAGAAGATGGTTTTTAGCGAATCTACCGGAGTTTCCACTTCGATTTTTGAAAGGGTTTCTTCCCAAATATTTTCGGTTTCTTGCTGAACCTGGTTGAAATTTGATTCAGCATCCAGATTTTCTTCAGCATTGGCAATATTGACCGAAGAAAGGGCGATTTTGACCTCCAAAGTGTCATTTTCTGATTTGTCAAAAAAGAACTGCGCAGCCGTTTTTGCACCGGAAACGCTATCGGATTCAACTTCTTTTCCTTCCGCAGTAAATTGGTGCGAAACAATGGGCTTTGAGAATTCAGCCACAAAAAACACCTTTTGATTTTTTGCCCAGCCGCTGCTGTGACGGTAACCGGTAATGGTTGTTGGATTTTTTAACTTTATGGAAGTTTCGGTAGGCCTGTCCCAATTGATGGCAAAACCCAGATCCAGGATCACCGATTGCTCATAGCCTTTTGTAAACGTATATTTTTGATAGGCGGTACGCTGGCTCGCGGTAAGCGCCACATCAATTTTCGG
>JBBPYO010000291.1:0-10277 GCA_038199845.1 Flavobacteriales bacterium | reverse complement strand
TCACTTTTAGAAACTGAAAAATCCACAAGAGCGCAGATTTTTACAATGTCGTCATCGCGCAGTTTAAGGGCTACACGTAGTTTTTTGAAAATATCGTTGTTAGAAAGTGCCATTTCGTAAAGATACCTTTTTTCGATCGAAAAATTCAACCTAAAAACCGATGCTTTTTAACCGTTTTTAGCCTAAAATATCCATTTTCCAACCACTATTCACAACGTTTCCCATTCATTTCCACATCTGAAATATCACGAATATATACTTGAAAATTGGCATTAAACCGACCTAAAACGGTAATTATCGATCCATTTCCAGCTGGTAATTCCAAGCTTTTGAAATCGGCAAAACCACTTGTGCGCAGGATTACCTGCTCGCCGGTGCAGTTTTCAATAATTTGGTCGACGCCGTATGTGTTGATAAGATTGGCATAAGAGTTTCCCAGATCTTTTTCCGGAATCTGCACGTTGTCGAACTGCACTAACATATTAAGGTATTCTTCAGCAACTTCATTGATTTTAATGGGAAGTGGAACAAGATCTTCAATGATATTGGTGCGCACCACGCGCTCATCAAATTCCCCTGTGGAAATTCTGCCAACTTCACCACTGCCGCCCTCACCCTGCAAACCAATGCTTGGCAAACGGGCATATTCACCGCTGTAAAGTCCGTCGACACGTACAAAAACCTTTCTTCCAGGTTCAAAAAGCGTGTAAACATCGGTCGCATCGGTGGAGATTGCGATCGCGCTGGTCGGGTTTTCGGGTTTGTCCTGAATGATCAGCGTCCTAAAAAAATTCCCAGATTCGTCACTGGAAACCACATAACCTTCCACATAAAGCGGCGTATCCGCATTCGGCCCCGCCTCGATCAACGTCGGATCAAAGCCACGGTAGAATTCCTTCACTTTGGCAATACTGAAATTCACCTCCACTTCCACCGTTTCTGTAGCAATCTCTGGAACGTCAAAATCGCCATCAGGTACACAGGAAAAACAGAGTAAGCTCAATACAATGAAATAGGAAGAACATAATGCTTTTTTCATGATATTTATTTAAAATTTCAAAACCTGATATAGAAATTAAGATAATAACTGGTACCGGAACCCGACCAATATTTGGGGCCAAAAATGCGGGTTTTGCGTTGCGCATCTTCCTTGAGCGTTCTAAAACTGGCGCTGCGTCCCTGTTCAAAGCCACCGGTTTTATATTCGGTGTTCATTATATTATTGATGACCGCAAAAAAACCGATGTACTTTCCACCCACGCGCCACGATTTTCCGCCTATGGCATTAACGAGCACATAATCGTCAAAACGTTCCTGTTTTAGCAGTTTCCGCGCCAGTTGCGGATCATAATCGGTAAATGGAAGTCCGTCAGTATCTTGATAGAAATTTTTGGTTCGCGGAAGCGGCGCGATATCCACATAACCGTGTGAGAAATAATTGGTCGTGGTTCCAAAAAACCAATAATCGGGATCGCGGTATTCAAAGCCCAATTGATACGCTTGCTGAGGTCCGCCGGCGATGCGGTAATTTTTAAGATTGGATTGACCGAATTGCACTTCGGCCTCAAAATCGTCTGAAGTGAGGTATAAATTGGGATTATTGCTGTACGTGTATTGCCCAAAAGCCGCCGCAGCTTTCACTTTGATCGTGGTGGTAAGCTGTGATTCAATCCCCAGCTCGGCGCCCAGATGCCGTTTATTTAGGTCCGTGAGCACTTCTTGTACAAAAGCGGTGGTGGCGTTACGACCCAAACCAGAAATACCATCGGCATAATAAAAAGAAATTTCGGTGGCATCGTTCATTCCTATATAATAAGCAGTGAGGCGGGCGTTTATGAACGGCGACCGATAGCGGTAACTCAAATCCAGGCTTATGTTTTTTTCCTGCTGAATGTCGAGCACGGTACGGTTATTCTGTCTTGAGTTGGAAAATGAATTCCGTAAAACCGGTGCCGAACTTAAAAAAGCAGAGTTAAGGGTCAAAAAATGCCTGCCGGAATATTTATAGGTGACACCGCTTTTAATTCCGAAAGGTGTAAACGATAATTTATCGCTTTTTCCTTGAGAATCTTCCGGATAATTACCGTTTTTAAACAAACCGTTCCGCTGGTACGTTGTGTTTCCGCCGCTAGCAGAAATAAAAAAATCAAAGTGGTTGTAGTTAAACTGCGCCTGTATAAAAGCTTCGGTCTGCAATGCAGCGATTTCGAAATTATATTTAATGATTTCATCTTCGCCTACCGTTCGGTTCGGGTTGTTGAGATCACTTTGTGCAGCATCGCCCGTGTTAAAAGTGTCAATATCAAGATACGTGGTCGAGCCCAGCAGGTCGAGCGTATTTGCATAATTATGCGAATTCAGGCTTTTGAAATTCACCGAAGCATTCAAGTCTAGATGATCGTCAACCTTAACGTTTAAAATACTATTGGCCGAAAATTGCTTGTCATCCACGCGGTCTTCGTAAAGATAATAGCGCGCATTTCCACCGTATAAAATATTGGTTTTATACAAGCGCTGCCAGTCCAATTGACCATCTTCAGTAAAATTTTCATACGCGCGATAGGCGGATTCCCTGTTTGGTGAATCGTTGTAACCTATAAAATAACTGGGCAGTTTCTGGTAATAACTGGGATCGGGATTAGGCGCGTTATCATAACCCATTCTGCTATTGCCCATACTGCCAAATTGATATGCGACATTGGTATTCAACTCAATTTTTTCGGAAATGTCCCAGAAATGGTTCAGCATAAAAACCGGCTCCTTTATTTTTCGTTCGCGGGAATTTCTGATTTTTCCATCTTGCTTTCCCCAGTGGGAATTATATCTACGCCCTTTAAGATCGATGACTTCCTGCGTATTTACGGAAGATTTTCCACGGCGGTTGGGCGTATAAAACGCTGAAAAGTTGACGCTGTGTACCGCATTAATCTTTTTTTCCACGGAAATAAAAATCGAATTGGCGTCGTACAGACTTCCATCCATATAACCTTGATTGCCATACCGGCGCGCGAGGGAAACGCTATACGCCCAGCCATTTTCATCAAGACCGGAATTGTAGGAACCAATCATGCGGCCTTTATACGTGCGGTTTGAGGACGCGTAGGAAACACGGCCGCCGCTTCGGTATTTTGAGGCGCGCATGATGATATTTGTCGTTCCCGCGAGACCGCCAAAATTGTAATCGCTCGCGGCGGTTCCCATGGTAAAAATCCGGTTGCGTTGCATATCATTAAGTCCGCCCCAGTTGCTCCATTGCGGTCTGCCGCTGTAGAGTTTGTTCATCTCGACACCATTAATGAGAATTTTACCATGCTCGCTGCCCAAACCCCGTGGGCGGAAAAAAGTAGCGCTAAAATCATAAGCGGCGGCTTTTAAAAAAGCATCTTTTGAAGCGGAGAGTAACCCAGAAATAGTATAATCTGCATCGCCGGCATCTGCGTTAAGCTCTTGATCAGAGAGGCTTATCAGGCCTATTTGTAGCTGCTCTTCATTCACATCTATCTCTAGCGGAATTAGGGGAATGTTTACGGGTTTCTCATTTTCAAAAAGTACGGGCAGGCGTTGATCAATAAAATCTTCACTTTCCACAAGTAAAATTTGATTTCCCGGTGGAAATTTTCCTTCAATTAAAAACGTACCATTTGCATTCGTTTTTGAGGTAAAAAGGGTGTTTTTGAGCCGAATTTCAACCTCGGGAATGGGTTTTCCATTTGCAGCATCAACCACTTTTCCGGAAATTGTATACGTTTGACCAATGGCGCTTACGCTAACAAAATATAAGAAAAAGTAGAACAGATATTTTTTTACCATGCTGTTTGTTTCCGGCGAGTTACTTTTAGAAGTATTTCAGAGTCAGGAAGTAATATAAATTTATTATATTGACTTTAACAATTTTTTAGCTAAACAACCCGTCGACTACGAGCAAATGCGTATAAAATCATTTTTCATCTTATTCATTTTTAGTGCTTTTCAAGCCATTTTTGGACAAGAGAAGCAAGATTTTAAAATAGTTACAGTGGCTTTTTATAATCTTGAAAATCTTTTCGATACAGAAAATGATCCCATTACCTTTGACGATGACCGAACGCCAGAAGGCAAAGACCACTGGACGGAAGCAATTTATACCGAGAAATCAAGAAACATGGCTTTTGTCATTAGCCAAATAGGTGCAGAAGTAGCCCAAACGAGTCCGGCGATCGTTGGCGTTGCCGAAATAGAAAACCGAAAAGTGCTCGAAGATATGGTCAACCAACCGGCATTACGAGAAAAAAATTACGGGATCGTACATTATGATTCGCCAGACCGAAGGGGCATAGATGTGGCGCTTTTATATCAAAAAGATATTTTTAAAGTCATAAAAAGCAAGGCGTACGAACTGGTGATTTATAAGCCAGAAGAACCAGATAAACGCGTATTTACGCGCGACCAACTTCTGGTTTCCGGCGTGCTGGATGGGGATCAAGTATATATTATTGTAAATCACTGGCCATCTCGAAGTGGAGGAGAGGCAGCCAGCAGTTATAAACGGGAGGCTGCGGCGGCACTCAATCGGCGCATTATTGATTCCTTACAGAATACTGCGCCAAATGCAAAAATTATGACCATGGGCGATTTTAACGACGACCCCACAAACGCAAGCGTTAAAAAAGTACTGGGCGCAAAGGGCAAAAAAGATCAGGTAAAAACGTTGGGATTTTTCAATCCCATGGAAGTTATTTTTAATACCGGTACCGGAACGCTTGCATATCGCGATAACTGGAACCTTTTTGATCAGATCATTATTTCGAAGCCATTGCTGAATATCGATTCAGAATCTTACGGTTTTTATAAAGCTGGGATTTATAATAAGCCGTTTTTAAGCAATCCGGAGGGAAGATATAAAGGGTATCCCTTCCGAAGTTTTGCCAATGGAAATTATACCGGCGGTTACAGTGACCATTTTCCTGTATATATTTATCTGATAAAACGGGTAAAATAGTTTAAAAATGACCTATTCTTTGCTAAAATCTAGCAATCAGTTAGTTTCTGGGTTTTTTTCGAGTTCTTCAGATTTTTTTTTATCATCCTCGGCCTTTTTTTTTCGTTCTTCCAGATCTCTCATGTCCTGAAGGTAGGCCATTTCAGCTTTTTCATTGGGTACGATCTTGTGTTTTGAAGCCAGCGCATACTGGACAGTAATTTCAGCACCAAAAAAGAGGATCAGACATGTATAGTTTACCCAGAGCAAAATGAGCACGATAGACGCTGCACCGCCATAAACAGAGGCAGGATTGCTGTTCGTAAAGTAATATCCCAGCGCGTACTCGCCTATTAAAAAAAGCACCGCGGTTATAGACGCCCCCAGAAAAGTAGTTTTATAGCTCATTACCACGTCGGGCAAAATCTTAAAGATCGCGGCAAAGAGGGCGCCAATAAAAGCGAACGAAAGTAAAAAGCGCAAAATATCTGCAAAAACGGCTGCAACTGTTGGCGCGTAACCTTCTATATAGGTACTTAATGCCGCTAGTGCCGCCGAAAGTACCAGCGATACCAAAAGCATAAATGCCAAAATAAGCACCATACCAAAAGATAACGCCCGGTTTTTTACCATTTGCTTCCAGTTTTGTTTCTTTTCACGTACGTTCCAGATCTCGTTCATGGCCTTTTTCATTTGAAAAAATACTCCTGTGGCACCATAAATCAACGCTCCGATCCCAATAGTAATCGTTATCCAGCTCCCGCTGGTTAGCGCGGCATTGCTGATCATGCCCTCTACGGCTTTAGCAGCGTCTGGCCCTATATATGAACCTATCTGGTTACTAATACTGCCGGTAACTGCCTGTTTTTCTAAAAATATACTTGCCACAGAGGTAACGATCATAAGCAAAGAAGGTAGAGAAAACAGCGTATAATAGGCGATGATCGCACTTTTTGCAAAGGGATCAATACTATCCCACGCAAAATAGGTTCGTTTGATAAAACGAAACAATTGCAGGGATTTTCTTTTCCACCCGGGTTGTGTTTTATTCATTTAAAAAAGGTTCTAGCACAAAATTGAGTGCATTTACAGCGGTATAATCAATGTTTATTTTCTTTGGATTGTCCGCACCATCACGCCTTAAAAAAGGCAGCGGTATCGCAGGATTACGTTCTGAAAGCGACTTCTGGTTGCGCTGGAGCTGTTGTTCACAGACAGCTGCTATCTTTGCATAATCATTAAGAGAGATATTGAGTTCTGTATATAAACCGCTGTCTGTAATCCCGTCTATCGTATTTGTTGCAGAAGCCGGCGTATAAATTAGTTTTTGGCCGGTGATGTCATACAAATTTCCGTTGGAGTCCTGATAATGGTACGAGGGCAGGTCTTTATCTGGAGGTGTTGGACCAGTCGATATTCCTGGGGTTGCGCCACAAGCAATAAAAAGAGCAGAGATAATAAGGGCAAAAAACACAGTAATATTTTTCAAAAAGATAGTGCTTAAAGTGAAGGCGAAAATTACGAAAGCTATCCTTTTGATTTTTGAATTATAAATAGTTTAACTTTTTTGAATAATCAATGGCTGTATAAACTGAAAATTAGTTGTGGATATGCCGTTATTTAAATCGAAAAATTCGGTAATGGAAATCGACTGGATTTTTTTTCAATATGGATCGGTGGTCTATTCTGGAAAAATTATTCAATAAAAGCGGGATTTCACTTTCTTTAAGTATTTGGCAAGCTAAAAGTCATTCATACATTTTTGTTTTGAACAAATCCCGTATATAAAAAATAAATGCGATAGTGTGATTTTAGGCAAAAAGGGCAGTTATTTGCTTATTAAAGCGGTTTTCTATTTTTGGTTTATGTGAAATAATACGTTTTAGAACCTTTATTTATGGGAATTTTTGTGTTTTGCAGTAGCTTACACGCTCAATCTTAATTTTTAGTTTCTTGCTATGGCGGATTTTTGGTTTTATTTTAATATAGGTTTAGATCACGTGCTGGACTGGCGCGCTTACGACCACGTTCTTTTTCTCATTGTCCTTACCGTTCCCTATGCTTTTAAAGACTGGCAGCGCGTGCTGCTCATGGTTACCCTTTTTACCGTTGGACACTCTCTGGCGCTGGTGCTTTCGGTTTATAATGTGGTGCGTGTAAATGCCGGTCTGGTGGAATTCCTAATACCGGTTACGATTTTTATCGCTGCATTGTATAATGTTTTTACCGCTGGGAAGGGTGCAAAAAAGGATAAACTGGGACTCTTGCTCATCACCGCGCTATTCTTTGGGCTCATTCATGGGCTCGGATTTTCAAATTTCTTTAAAGAACTGACCGCCCATTTGGACAACCGTATGCTTTCCCTGCTTGAATTTGCTTTGGGAATCGAAGCTTCACAAGTGCTTATTGTGCTAATTGTCTTAATAATAAGCTTTATCTTCCAGACTATTTTTCGATTTTCAAGACGCGATTGGATGATGGTGATTTCTGCTGTTGTGCTGGGTATGGTAATTCCCATGTTAATCGCAAATTATCCGGGTTAAAGGTCTCAATATTCAAGCTTAAGCGGTAGAAGTTTTTTATCTTCGCAACTGCTTTCCATAATTTATTTCGGAAAGAATTTTTTTCAGCTTCATGTCATCTAAAAAACCTTCAAAGCAGTTAAAATACGATATTGCATATCTGCGTATGGCCAGGGAATGGGCAAAACTTTCATACTGTAAGAGAAAACAAGTGGGCGCAGTTATTGTTAAGGATAAGATGATCATTTCTGACGGTTATAACGGTACACCCACCGGTTTTGAAAATATTTGTGAGGACGAAACCGATGCAACCAAATGGTATGTGCTACATGCTGAGGCAAATGCGATTTTAAAAGTAGCCTCATCTACGCAATCCTGTGCAGGCGCTACCTTATACATTACATTATCGCCATGTAAAGATTGTAGTAAGCTTATTCATCAGGCCGGTATCACCCGGCTGGTATACTATATAGATTATAAAGATAATAGCGGTCTCTCGTTTCTGGAACGGGCAGGCGTGCAGGTTGAACAAATTTCAGACCTAAAGGATTAGTAAATAAATGGCTGGTTATCAAAAAAAATACCTTCCGCTTTTTCTGGGCATCGCCGTTGCCCTTGGCATCGTCCTGGGCAGCCAGCTTAATTACAGCAGTAATTCTGGTCTATTGTCACGAAACAATGCCAAGAAGGAAAAACTCAACCGTCTTATAGATTATATAGATTACGAGTATGTAGACGATGTGAATACAGATAGTATCGTAGATGTAACCGTAAACAGTATATTGGAAAATCTAGATCCACATTCGGTATATATACCACCTACAGAAATGCAGGGCATTTCTGAAAGTATGAAGGGCGATTTCGTAGGTATAGGCGTGAGTTTCTATCCCGAAAATGACACTATTGTTGTTATCAATGCCATAAAAGGCGGCCCTAGCGATAAGGCAGGTATTCTGGGTGGCGACCGGATCGTTTCTGCAAATGGTAAAGTACTTACGGGTAAAAACGTTACCAGCGATTCCCTCGTGGGGAGTTTAAAAGGCAAAATTAATACCACGGTAGATCTGGAAGTAAAAAGACCTGGGAGAACTGCATTATTAAAAATGAAAGTTACCCGGGATGTTGTGCCCATTATAAGTATTGACGCCAGTTATATGCTTACCGCGAACCTGGGATATGTAAAAATTAACCGCTTTGCGGAAACCACTCCGGCAGAATTCAGAGACGCCTTGCAGCAATTAAAAAAGGATGGTGCCACAAAAATTGTTCTCGATCTGCGTGATAATCCTGGAGGTTATATCTCTGCGGCAGAACAGGTGGTAGATGAATTTTTAAAGGAAGATAAGCTCATTTTGTTCACTAAAAACAAAACTGGAAATATCGAAAACTCCTTTGCCACAGACGGCGGGATCTTTGAAGACGCTGAAGTCTTTGTGCTGGTAAATGAAAATTCTGCTTCTGCCAGTGAGATCGTTGCCGGTGCAATGCAGGACAACGATCAAGGTACAATTGTAGGTCGCAGAACCTTCGGCAAAGGCCTCGTTCAGCGAGAGATGGAACTGGGTGATGGTAGCGCGGTACGTCTTACGATTGCTCGTTATTACACCCCAACGGGCCGCAGCATACAACGACCTTATGACGATGGCACTAAAGCTTATTATGAAGAATACCTAAATAGATATCAGAATGGGGAAATGTCCTCACTAGATAGTATTAAAGTAGATGACAGTCTGCGGTTTACTACTCCGGGAGGCAAAGTGGTTTATGGCGGCGGCGGGATTATTCCAGATATTTTTGTGCCCAAGGAGACTGATTATGAGAAGGAATCGATAGATTATGCATTGCGATCTGGCTTTATGTCCCGGTATGTTTTCAATTTGCTAGAACGCGATAGGAAATATTATAATACACTGGACTTAGCCAAGTTCAAGGAGGAAGTAGAAATTTCTGACGCAGATATTAGAGATTTTGTATCTTATGCAGCACTTAGAGAAATTAAAATTAAGGCCAAGGAATATAAAGATGAGCTTAAACGGAGCATAAAAGCTGTGATGGCGCAGCAATTATTTGGCACCCCACTTTATGAGCAGATGATAAACAAGGACGACGCGATGGTCAAAAAAGTTATCTCCCTTAGTCAAAGTAAAAAGTCATGATACTTATTGCTTCTATATTTGTGTTTTGCTTTGCAGCCATATTCCGGTTGTTAGATAACAGTGCCGGTTTGTTGATAGGCAATGGCATTTCTGTAACTCCATTTTACCTTTCGTCAAAAGAGATCAAAGACCAGATGGTAAACATTGAAAATCCAAAACTGCTGCGCCGCTTGCGTACAACGCTTTTATTTCAAAAACTGCACAAACTGTTCCTGGTTCTTGCCGCACTTACCTTTATCATCGGGATTATTAGCGAAGTGATAAGTCCTACACTTCTATTACTTTTCTAAGCGAGCTGATTTCTGACTATTTCAGTGTATTTAGTTTTTTAGGCGTTTCCCTTGCGGGTCGGGCTTTACGTTTCAATCTTTTTGTTCGTGCCTCACCAAAAGGATTTCCATTGCAATCCCTAACGCGAAATTTAGTGGTATGACTTTGGGTTGTTTTTGGGCGTTTCCCTGCGGGTCGGGCTTTGCGCTTCAATCTTTTTGTTCGTCCTTATAAAAAGGATTTCTACTGCAATCCCTAACGCGAAATTTAGTGGTATGATTTTGGGTTGTTTTTGGGCGTTTCCCTGCGGGTCGGGCTTTACGTTTCAATCTTTTTGTTCGTCCTTATAAAAAGGATTTCTACTGCAATCCC
>JBBPYO010000290.1:0-8572 GCA_038199845.1 Flavobacteriales bacterium | reverse complement strand
CCTCTAAAATTCTAAAATTAAGCTCCCTTCCGTTGGGGTTGGGTTGGGGTGGGGATTATCTTTTTATTCAAAAAAATATTTAATGGCAGATCCAAGATCACAGTACGAAAAAAATATAGCGGAATATAGCGAACGACTCTCAGCGGTCAAGAAAAAGCTCTTGACCAGCAGTACCATACGTTTGGTCATTTTTCTTTCTGCCTGTGGTGGTGTTTATTTTGCTTGGGGAAATACACAGATCATTATTGCGATTGTTGTGGTTTTTATTGTTCTTTTTCTGTTCTTGGTATCCAAACACAGCGATTTGCAGTACCAACGCGATTTTTTGCGGGAACTCATTCGTGTCAATAGCACTGAAATAAAAGTGCTCAACAGGGATTTTCATGAATTGCCCGACGGCGAAAAATTCAAAAACGGCCAGCATGCATTTAGTATGGACATTGACCTTTTTGGTCGTGGTTCATTTTTTCAATATTTGAACCGAACCAGTCTGGAACCTGGAACACAGGAATTGATTAACAACTTAACCGAAAATTCCATTGAAAATATAAAACAAAAGCAAGAAGCAATACAAGAACTGGCTTCTAAAGCCAAATGGAGACAAAAATTTTCGGCCACTGCTGCACTGGTTAAAACAGAAGCGCCCGTCGCATTTATTTTGAACTGGTTAAAGGATTACAAATCCTACGTCCCCCAGACAATGCGCTTTATTCCGCAGATATTTTCAGTTCTTTCGCTGCTTATATTTGTGCTGTATTATTTTGATTTTATCCCGTTGAAGATATTAGTGATCTGGTTTTTTATTGGACTTGGCGTAACCGGTGCTTTTGTAAAAAAAACCAACCGACTTTCAGAATATACCGATAAGGCGCAGAGTACGTTTGAGCAGTATTACAAATTGCTGCTACAGCTGGAAAACGAGAAGTTTACTTCGGTTTTGCTTCAGCAGAAAATGGACCTAATTATGCCAAAAAACGGCAAAAAAGCATCCGAAATCGTCAAAAATTTCTCAAAAATGCTCGCTGCTTTTGATCAGCGAAGCAATTTGCTCGTGGGTACGTTTACCAATGCCTTTATGTTGTCTGACCTGCGCCATGGTTATGCCATTGAAAAGTGGATCGCACAGCATGGAAAGCAAGTAAACGAATGGTTTGAGGTGATTGCTTTTTTTGACGCCTACAACAGTTTGGGGAATTTTGCTTTCAATCATCCGCAGTACACTTTTCCCGAAATCAAGACCGGAAAAAAAATATTGGAATCTACCGCAGCTTCGCATCCACTGCTTGATCCTAAAAAGGCGGTTGCGAATGATTTTAATATTGATGAAGAGCAGTTCTTTATCATTACCGGGGCAAATATGGCGGGAAAAAGCACGTTTCTGCGCACCGTTTCCTTACAGATTGTTATGGCGAATGTAGGTTTGCCGGTTTGTGCTGCTTCCGCGGAATATACGCCCATAAAACTCATCACGAGCATGCGCACCACGGACTCGCTCACCGATGACGCATCCTACTTTTTCTCTGAATTGAAACGTTTGCAGTACATCGTGCAGTCCATAAAAACGGATCGGTATTTTATAATTCTCGACGAAATCCTGAAGGGTACAAACAGTACAGATAAAGCGATCGGTTCCCGAAAATTTATCGATAAACTCGTCGCTTCACATTCCACCGGAATAATTGCCACGCACGACCTGAGCCTTTGCGCCGCGGCGGAAGAATTAAAACCGGTCGAAAACTACTATTTTGACGCGGAAATTAAGGATGACGAACTCTTTTTTGATTACACCTTTAAAAAGGGAATCTGCCAGAATATGAACGCGAGTTTTCTATTGAGGAAAATGAATATTATAGACGCCTAGATGGATTCATTGACGCAGATCGTTCTGGGAGCCGCGGTTGGTGAGGCCGTTCTTGGAAAAAAAGTGGGCAATAAAGCCATGATTTATGGCGCTATTGCCGGTACAATCCCAGATCTGGACACGATTGTGGGTAAATTTCTCGATCCGCTGACCGCTATTGAAATTCACCGCGGCGTGAGCCATTCCATACTTTTTAGTATTGTTATGGCTCCGGTTTTGGGCTGGCTGGTTTACAAAATTCACAAAAAATCCGAAGCAACTTGGCAGAACTGGTCGTGGTTGTTCTTTTGGTCGCTCATCACGCATCCGTTGCTCGATGCGCACACGACCTGGGGAACACAGCTTTTTTGGCCTTTTGATTTCCGGCTCGCGTATCAGAATATTTTTGTGATCGATCCATTATACACCGTTCCTTTTTTGGTGTTTTTAATACTGGCAATGCGTTTGCCAAAAACGTCAATAAAACGCAGAAAATGGAACCGTTTAGGACTTATTGTGAGTTCGGCGTATATGGCGCTCAGTCTGATCTTAAAAGGTGTTGCGTTTCATAAATTTGATCAAGCCTTGGCAGATCAAGATATTAAATACATTGAAATGGATACGCGTCCAGCTCCTTTCAACACCATTTTATGGGCGGCAAATATTGACGTGGGCGATGCTTATTTACTGGCAGATTATTCGTTTTTTGACACGCAGCCCATTTCCTTTCGGCGCGTGCCGAAACAGCACGAACTTCTAGGCAATCTCAAGAATACGGAAACCATTAAACGCCTTGCCAAAATTGCCGAAAATTGGTACGCGATCAGTGAGAGAAATGACGTTCTGCAATTCAATGATCTACGTTTTGGTGTTTATGATTTAAATGCCGAAAAGCTCACTTTTGCGTTCAGCTACGGCCTTTTGCCAACAAAAGATGGACTTAAAATAGAAGAGAACAAGCGTGATCCGGAAGCGATGAAAACGGTTATGGTCGCTTTATGGTCAAGAATTTTGGGGAATTAACGAAAGTAATTTGATATCTTGAGGTAACGTTCAACGATTAAAAAATTCAGCAAAATGCATTTAAAATTATCAGAAATCACCCCAAAAGAGATTATGCCCGGGTACAACGGAAAACTTGTGCACACAGAAACGATGACTTTGGCATTTTGGGACGTTGAAAAAGATGCCGCAGTACCCGAGCATCAGCACATGAACGAACAAGTAATGCATGTAATTGACGGCGAATTTGAATTTACGCTGGAAGGAGAAACAAAAATTTATTATCCTGGCGATATTGTGGTGATTGGAGCGGACAAAAAACATAGCGGCAAGGCACTAACGGCATGCAAACTTCTCGATGTTTTTAGTCCGCCGCGGGAGGAGTATAAATAAAGTTCTTTATTTGAGAACTTATGGTATATTTGTAATAGATTTTTGAATATGAATAGAATAATAGCCAGGCGAACCCTCAGAGAATTCTGGGAGAAGCATGCAGATTCAGAACAGTATTTGAAAACGTGGTACGAAACGGCCAAGAATTCAAATTGGTCTTCTCCCAATGAAGTCAAAGAAACTTATATAAGTGCCAGTATTTTAAAAGATAGCCGAGTGGTTTTTAATATTAAGGGCAATTCTTATCGTCTTATCGTCAAATTTAATTTTGATAGACAATGGGCTTTTATACGCTTTGTAGGAACTCATTCAGAATATGATAAAATAAACGCCAATACCATTTAATGCATAGAATCATGAATATAAAACCAATAAAATCTGAACAAGATTACGATGAAGCTTTAATGCGGTTAGCGGTGATCTTCGATGCTTCTGAAAGTTCTATAGAAGGCGATGAGGCAGACCTGTTATCTATGTTAATCGATAATTATGAAAACAAACATTATCCCATTGAAGCGCCAGATCCTATTGAAGCCATAAAAATACGTATGGAAGAAATGAACCTCAAACAGAAAGATTTAATTGGCATTATTGGTGGTAAAAGTAGGGTTTCTGAAATATTGAACAGAAAGAAAAGACTTACCGTAGATATGATCAGGGAATTGGAGCGGGTTTTAAATATTTCTGCGTCCGTTTTGGTATGTAGTTATCAATTAACAAAATAGGAATCAACGAATCTTTGTAAACCAAACCACAATGCACATCAATCTTCATAATAAAAAAGCGCTTGTAGGAGGAAGTAGCGCAGGTATTGGTAAAGCAATCGCGCAACAGTTGGCCGAAAGTGGCGCCAGTGTTACACTTTTATCGCATAGCGAAGCCAAGCTTAAAAAAATTGTGAATGAACTTCCCACAGATCAAGGTCAAAAGCATCAGTATCTGGTGGTTGATTTTAATGATTTTGAAAGCTATAAAAAGCTGATATCGGCTTATTTTGAGAAAAATTCCGTGGATATTCTGGTGAATAATACGCAAGGTCCGCAGGCTGGAACTGCGCTGGAAAAGAAAATTACCGACTATCAGGAGGCATTTGATCTGCTGTTTAAAGTTGTGGTTTTTACCACGGAGCTGGCGCTCAAAAACATGCAGAAAAACAAATGGGGACGTGTCATAAATGTGGCTTCGGTTTCAGTGCGGGAACCTCTGTCGTATTTGGTGCTTTCCAACAGTATTCGCGCTGCCGTGGTCACGTGGGCAAAAAGTCTTTCGGCCGAAGTTGGCAAAGATCAAATTACCGTAAACAGCGTTCTTACAGGTTATTTTGACACCCAGCGTATCACAGATCTCAACGCCAAAAAAGCAAAAGAACAAGGAATAGGAGAAGATGAAATTTTAAAAAATATGGAGGCGAAAGTCCCTGTTGGCCGCATTGGCGATCCTAAGGAATATGGTTATTTGGTCGCATTTTTAGCTTCAGAAAAGGCCGCTTACATTACAGGAACGCAAATCCCCATTGATGGTGGATTGTTGCAAAGCATGTAATTCTTATATTCAGTTATTCAGTATTTACATCTTCGTCATTCTGAATTTATTTCAGAATCGCATTATTAAATGCCTAATCCAATATCGACCTCAAACTGATTCTAATTAGCGTTTATATATTTTCAGAAAACGCCTTTTTTCGTCAATAAATAGCCGAAACAGGGTATTTATTGACAAGATTTGGGTAATAAGTGCTTACGTTCTTATCTGTGACTTTCTTAAATTTGAGAATTATCCAATAATCCGAATATTTTTTCCTTCAATTTACATTTATGAAAAACCTCTATTTCCTCTTCTTTTTCGGGCTATTTTCAATAGTTTCCTTTGGTCAATCGCAAGTAATTTCTCTGGACAGCATCATAAAAACCTATCAAAATCACACAGATTACGATTGGGCTGAATTTCCGTTGGGAAGGCACGATGAGGCACTTGCAAAGGAGCGCGCGGATTTTGCAAAGGAATTATTGGCTCAACTTAATCGTGTTTCAGTTGATAAATTAAATACTTCGGAAAGCACTTCTTACAAATTACTGCGCTTTGTTTTGCAGGATGATGTAGATGCCTATACGTATAAAATGTACCTCAATCCCATACAGGCGGATCAGGGTTTTCATCTGGATCTCAATTACCGGATTCGCCCGATTAATAGCTATGAACAAGCGAAAAATTACTTGAACACGCTCAAGGCGATCCCTTATTTTACACATAGTAATTTTAAATTGATCCGTCAAGGACTTGCGGCGGGAATAGGCCAGCCGAAGATTATCCTTAAGGGTTATGAGTCCAGCTACAATATCCATATTGTTGACGATCCTACGGAAAGTCCATTTTACGAACCGTTTTTAAATCTGCCTTCCACGATTTCGCAGGCGCGAAAAGATTCTTTGGTTAAGGCCGCAAAACAGGCGATTAATGATAGCGTTGTGCCCAGTTTTAGGGAAATAAAAGCATTTTTTGAGACGGAATATATTCCGAATGCGCGGGAGGAAATAGGTGTTTCCGCGCAGCCCGGTGGCGCCGAATTTTATCAAAACCGAATTGATTTTTACACCACTTCCACCGAATATACCGCGGAATCTATACATGCACTGGGACTTAAAGAAGTGGCGCGAATCAAGGCTGAAATGGAAAAAATCATCAAAAAAGCCCGTTTTTCGGGTAATTTCGCCGATTTCCTCAAATTTTTGCGCACCAACGATCAATTTTATGCAAAAACGGGAGATGAATTGCTGATGCAAGCCCGCGATATTGCCAAACGCATTGATAACGAACTTCCTACTTATTTTGAAAAACTGCCGCGCCAGCCCTATGGCGTGATTCCCGTTCCCGATGCCATCGCGCCAAAATATACGGGCGGGCGGTATTCGGGAAGTTCGATAAACGGTACGCAGGCCGGGCATTATCTGGTGAATACTTATAAACTGGACAGCCGGCCGCTGTATACATTACCGGCTTTGACGGCGCACGAGGCCGTGCCCGGTCATCATTTACAGACCGCGCTGAATCAGGAACTGAGCGATAGTATACCGCAGTTTAGAAAGGATTTATATCTGTCGGCTTACGGCGAAGGTTGGGGACTTTATAGCGAGTATCTGGCTGCCGAAATGGGAATTTACCGAACGCCTTACGAGGAATTTGGCCAACTCACCTACGAAATGTGGCGCGCTTGCCGACTTGTGGTAGATACGGGAATCCACGCGATGGGCTGGTCGCGGGAGCATGTGGTCGATTTTATGTCAAAAAACACCGCGCTTTCCATCCACGAGATCAATACGGAAACCGATCGCTATATCGGTTGGCCAGGACAAGCGCTGAGCTATAAAATTGGCGAACTCAAAATTCGTGAGCTGCGTAAAAAAGCCGAAGCGGCACTGGGCGAAGCTTTTGATATTCGGGATTTTCATAAAGTAATTTTAGCGCAGGGAACGGTGACTTTGCCAATTCTTGAGGAGCAAGTGGAGAAGTATATTCTTGACGCGGAAGCCAAGTAGGAAATCTATTTTATAAAAAAGACCTCACAGTCCAGATAGCTATCGGGACTGTGAGGTCTAGAGATTAAACTTTAGCTTTTACATTATTTATCGGTGATCAAAACCATGGGTGTTCCGCCGTCTTTTCCTTCGGTTGATAGAAAATTGAGATTTTCATTAGTTTTAAAAAGTTCTTGGGCTTTTTTGGCTGAAATTTTATCACCGTTGTAATAAAAATCTGCACCGGCAGACGTCATTTGTTTGATCATGCTATCTGGACTTGGTGGAGAAGGAGGTGCCGGCGGCATCTCTTGTACAGGCGGTGGTGGTGGAGGCGGTAAAAAAGTACGTCCAGTTTTTTCATAAAACTCAGATTTTTTTATTTCTCCCTCTACTTTATTTTTAAAAGCTTCGGTTGTACCTGGGTATTGCATCAGGCCTATTCCATGGATTTCAAAATCAACTTTTGACCAATTTTCGGTAAGATTATTTAGTGCAGCTGTAACTTTTTCAAGAGCAACTTCTTCATCGTTAATCCTTATTTTTCCCTTATAAATTTCAAAATTAATATATTTTTCAATTTTTTGATGTTGGCTCTTTGAATTTGAAATTTCAGCGGTATTTTGCTTAATCACGTTCAAAGCATTAATTTGAAAAACTCCCATTGCTTCAAAAACCTCTTCAACCCTATCTTCGGAAGTGTTATTTCCTTTAATAATTGTTAGTGCTCGTGGCTTTTGGCCTTCTGCTACCCATTCTGGTATGTTTTTGCGAACTATTTCTTTCAGGTTTGAAAGCTTTGCCTTTTTTCCTTTTACATAAATATCCTCATCACCTTCCAATGTTAGTTCTGCAATGGCGTAATTTTCTGGATTATATTCTGAAGGATCCATTGGCGCAGGTGGTGGTGGCGGTGGAATCAATTCTTTTGAGGGATTGGTTTTATACAGTTTCGTTTTATGAAACTCACTCATTAATTTTACCATAAACTCATTTACACCATTGTTAGATTGCAATTGAATGGTATAATTCATCATTTCTTCTTTGGTCCAGTCTGTTGAACTTTTATTAATTACTTGAGCAAATGTTTTTAGAGTCGCAGGTTTTGTATTGACTGATATTTTCTCATCGAAAACATAAATAGTGAGCTTTTTAGGTGCATTTTCATATTTTTTAAAGGTGTTACCCTTCGAATCCTGCATTGTACTTCCATCAACGGTGTAATAAATATCTTCCGAACCTTGTGTGAAATAAAATCCATTTGTCGCCGGTTTGGGATAGTAGCGAACTGTTGCTTTCCCATTCTTAATTATGTCCCAAACAGTTCCTCCATTTTGATCTTGGATATCAAATAGTATATCTTGAGAAGTATTTCTCCACTTGCCTTCAAACTGATCTTTAAAGTTTATTTCCTGTTTTTCCTGAACAATGGGCTTCGCCACAATATCCTGGTTAAAAAAGTAAATACAAAGGGCGAGGATGGGCAGTAAAAATGCCAGTCTGGTGGCCAGTTTTTTGGCCGAAAATGATTTTGTGAGCATAAGAATTCGTTTTTTGGCCCGATTATAAGGTGGGCGGGTGAATGAATAGTTGATCGCGCTGGTCAATGGGGTTTGATGAGAACCCTGCGCGTAATGAAGCAAAAGATTAATATAGTTTTCCGGGTTTTTCTTAAAGTTCAAGGCCTCTTGATCGGCCAGAAACTCATGGTTGAGCGCAACGGTTTTTTTGATGAGAACAAGCAAGGGATTAAACCAAAAAATGATTTGTAGCACCTCAATAAACAGAATATCAAGCGTATGTTTCTGTTCTACGTGCGCCTGCT
>JBBPYO010000289.1:0-6473 GCA_038199845.1 Flavobacteriales bacterium | reverse complement strand
GCGGCCTGTATGCAGAACTGGTAAAAAACCGGTCTTTTGAATTTGAACTTCCCATGATGGGCTGGATAGAGCCCAATAGTGACAGACATTCATTTAATAATAATTCAGGAATAGCCGCGCCGGTTAAATACATGAATGACTCTGGTAATGAGAATTTTTGCAGGGTTACCGTTAAAGATGCTTCGGGATATGAAATGATCAATGAAGGTTTCCGCGGGATGGGAATCAAAGAAGGCGATACGTATAACCTTTCGCTTGAAGCGAAAAAATTTACAGGAGAAATAACCAAAATTATTGTTCAGTTAATAGACGAAAACGGAAAAACTATAGGCGAAACCTCCGTTGTACCCGAATCTTCTGAATGGAAAACCTACGAAAGCACACTAGTTGCAAAATCGACAGTGGAAAAAGCCCAACTTAAAATCACTTTTGAAGGCACCGGAGAAATCGATCTGGATATGATCTCGCTTTTTCCACAAGATACCTGGAAAGGTCGTAAAAATGGATTACGCAAAGATCTTGTTCAGTTACTTGATGATTTAAATCCGGGATTTTTACGTTTTCCTGGTGGTTGTATTGTTGAGGGAAGAACACTTGCACAACGCTATCAATGGAAAAAAACCGTTGGTCCCGTTGAAGAGCGTCCTTCCCTTATAAATCGATGGAATACCGAATTTGCACACCGTCTGGCACCAGATTATTTTCAGTCTTTCGGACTTGGCTTTTTTGAATACTTTCAGCTTTCCGAAGATATGGGAGCAGAGCCATTGCCTATTTTAAGTTGTGGAATCGCCTGCCAGTTCAATACCGGCGAATTGGTGCCTATGGAAGATCTTGATCCTTATGTGCAGGATGCGCTTGATCTGATCGAGTTTGCGAATGGTTCTACAGAAACTGCGTGGGGAAAAGTTCGCGAAGATATGGGGCACCCTGAGCCTTTTAATATGAAATACATCGGAGTTGGAAATGAGCAATGGGGACCGGAATATATGGAGCGCTACAAAGTTTTTAACGCTGCGATAAAGGAGAAATATCCTGATATAATTATAGTTTCAGGAAGCGGGCCATTTCCCGAAGGAGATTATTTTGATTATGGAATGAAGGAATTGAAGAAAATAGGGGCAGAAATTATTGATGAGCATTATTACAATAGTCCAGAATGGTTTCGTGATAACGCGACCCGTTATGACAACTACGACCGCAACGGACCAAAAATTTTCGCCGGAGAATATGCCGCGCAAAGTGTGGCAATCGCAAGTCCCGAAAATAAAAATAACTGGGAAACCGCACTTTCCGAAGCTGCGTTTATGACTGGTCTGGAACGCAATGCGGAAGTTGTTCATTTAACGTCTTATGCACCTTTAATGGCGCATGCTGAAGGTTGGCAGTGGACGCCAGATCTCATTTGGTTCAATAATTTGTTGTCTTAT
Organism: Flavobacteriales bacterium; assembly: GCA_038199845.1. Lineage (GTDB taxonomy): Bacteria > Bacteroidota > Bacteroidia > Flavobacteriales > Flavobacteriaceae > Leeuwenhoekiella. The sequence continues at coordinate 5,043 of JBBPYO010000289.1, read as the reverse complement.
GGAACGCCTAATTATTATGTGCAAAAATTGTTTTCAACAAATAGTGGGACAGATTTATTCTCCGTAAAAGAGAATGGTGAAGCGCTTACGGGTCAACATGAACTATACGCTACAGCGGTTACCGATTCAAAAACTGGTGAAGTGATTATAAAACTTGTAAATACTTCCAAAGAAGCTCAGGAAATAAATCTTAATTTTAAAGGAAGCAAAATTTCTGGTAAAGGTGAGATTGTAACCTTAATGAAAGGAGACTTAACAGCTGAAAATTCTTTTGAAACACCTCAAAATATCGCCCCAAAAACAGAAGAAATCCGGGTAAAAAGCAATAAAAGTAGTATCACATTACCTGCATATTCGGTTAATGTGGTTAAAATCCCAATGAAATAAAATCAAATATAGAAACAAGTGTGATTAATACATTCATTTTTATATTTTTATACAAAATAAGATTACATAGATGAAGGGATATGTTATAGGTCTAGATTACGGGACAGATTCGGTAAGAGCTGTTTTGATAAATGCAGAAAATGGCCATGAGATCGCTGCAGAAGTTCATTATTACCAACGCTGGAAAGAGAAAAAATACTGTGATGCAAAGGCAAACAGATTTCGTCAACACCCGCTGGATCATATTGAGGGACTTGAAAAAACGATCAAAACCATCGTAAAATCGGCTAAAATCGATCCAAAATTGATTAAAAGTATCTGTATTGATACCACTGGTTCGTCTCCAATTCCTGTAAATAAAGAGGGAATTCCACTATCACTTACAGCAGGATTTGAAGAAAACCCAAATGCCATGATGGTGTTATGGAAAGATCATACCGCGATCGAAGAAGCTAATGAAATCAACAAATTGGCACGTAATTGGGGTGGAGAGGATTTTACTAAATTTGTAGGGGGAATTTATTCTTCCGAATGGTTTTGGGCCAAAATACTACATGTAGCCCGCGAAGATTCAGTGGTGAAGGAAGCTGCGTATTCTTGGATGGAACATTGTGACTGGATGACGTTTTCACTTCTTGAAAATATTTCTTTGGAAAGTTTTAAGCGCAGCCGTTGCGCCGCGGGTCATAAAGCGATGTGGCATAAAAGCTGGGGAGGTTTACCGTCTGAAGAATTTTTAAGTAAACTTGATCCTTATTTGGCTGGTTTAAGAGACCGTTTATATACGGAAACCTATACTTCCGATGAAGTTGCCGGTACTTTGAGTGCAGCATGGGCAGCAAAGTTAGGGTTAACAACAGATACCGTAATTGCCGTTGGGACTTTTGACGCGCACGCAGGTGCGGTGGGAGCAAAGGTAGCAGAACATACGTTAGTTCGTGTGATGGGAACTTCTACCTGTGATATCAGCGTTTCTTCTCCTGAGGTTACAACAAATAAAACCGTGCGGGGAATCTGCGGACAAGTAGATGGTTCTGTAATTCCTGGAATGGTGGGTCTTGAGGCGGGCCAATCTGCTTTTGGAGATTTACTGGCTTGGTTTAAAGACGTTTTAAGTTGGCCAATTGACAATTTAGTGCTGCAATCCGATATTCTTTCCGAAGGACAAAAAGAAAAACTTAAAGAGGAAATCGAATCCAATTTCATTCGGAAACTTTCAGACGCGGCGGAAGCAATCCCAAATTCTGAAGCTATTCCTATTGCATTAGATTGGATTAACGGAAGAAGAACTCCAGATGCCAATCAAGAATTGGAAAGCGCTTTTACCAATTTAAATATGGGAACCCGAGCACCGCATATTTTCAAAGCATTGGTCAATGCGATCTGTTTTGGTTCCAAAAAAATATTGGACCGTTTTGAAGAGGAAGGAATAGAGATCAAAACGGTTGTAGGTATTGGTGGTGTTGCGCGCAAATCCAAATTTATAATGCAATCATTGGCAAATACTTTAAACGTTCCTATTAAAGTTGCAGCTTCAGATCAGGCTCCGGCGCTCGGCGCAGCAGTTTATGCGGCTGTTGCAGCAGGTCTTTATCCTAATGTAATCGAGGCCAGTCAAACTCTTGGCAGTGATTATGAAGCAGAATACCACCCACAACCAGAGCATTTAGAATCATTTGCAAATCTGATGCAGCGTTATGAAACACTGAGTGCTTTTGTGGAAAAAAATGTTATAAAACCAAAAAAGAATCTGGAACACCATGTATAAATCATTAAAAGAAGAATGCTACGAGGCCAATATGCAGTTAGATGCTTTAGGTCTGGTTATTTATACGTTCGGTAACGTAAGCGCGGTAGATAGAAAAAACGAGGTTTTTGCCATAAAACCGAGCGGTGTCCCCTACGCTACTTTAAAACCCGAAGATATTGTTATTCTCGATTTTGAAAATAATGTGATCGAAGGTAAAATGCGTCCTTCTTCCGACACAAAAACCCATTCTTATTTATATAAAAATTGGGCAGAAATCGGTGGAATTGCCCATACACATGCCACCTATTCAGTGGCTTGGGCACAGGCTCAGATGGATATCCCAGTTTTTGGCACCACGCACGCAGATCATTTAACCGCAGATATTCCATGTGCTGCGCCCATGCATGACGAGTTGATCTCTGGTAATTATGAGCACAATACGGGAATTCAGATCTTGGATTGTTTGGAGGAAAAAGGACTTTCCTATAAAGAAGTGCAAATGGTACTTTTAGGAAACCACGGTCCTTTTGCTTGGGGGGAAACAGCGGCCAAAGCGGTTTACAATAGTAAAGTACTTGAGGAAATCGCCAGAATGGCATTTTTAACCTTACAGATCAACCCAAATGCATCGCGTCTGAAGGATTCTCTCATCAAAAAACATTACGAACGTAAACATGGCAAAGACGCCTATTACGGTCAGTAATATCTAATTAATCATTAATTTATCAATTTATGGGTCTTCTTACTTTCGCCGCTTTTACCTTGCTGGTTGCGGTTATTTCTTATTTCGCTGCGCGGAAAACAGATGAAACAACTTCAGACGGCTACTTTCTGGGTGGTAGAAGTTTAACTGGTCCGGTGATTGCGGGATCACTTTTATTGACAAATCTGTCTACCGAACAAATTGTTGGTACAAACGGGATTGCTTTCAGTGAAGGTATTCTTATCGCCGCTTATGAAGTACTTGCCGCGATCGCCATGGTGTTCACTGCTTTTGTGCTTCTGCCCAAGTATCTGAAAGGCGGTATTTCAACCATTCCCCAGTTTTTAGAAAAACGCTACGGAAAACTTACGAAAACGATTGTGTCCATTCTTTTTCTTATGGCGTATGCAATTTCGATGCTTCCCACGGTTTTATATTCTGGAGCATTGGCCATCAATACAATGTTTGATTTGCCAGAAAGAATGGGTATGGAACCTGAGGCTGCCCTTTGGGTAACGGTTTGGTGCATCGGGATTATTGGAAGTATATACGCGATTTTTGGGGGATTGAAAGCAGTTGCAGTTTCAGATTCTATTAATGCGGTTGGACTGATTATCGGCGGACTTTTAATCCCCATTTTTGGTTTGATGTACGTGGGTGACGGGAATATCCTTGACGGCATGACCGTGCTTACTACAAACCTTCCCGAAAAATTTGACATTCTGGGCGGGCCCAATTCTTCGGTGCCCTGGCCAACACTTTTTACGGGGATGCTTATTGTAAACTTTTATTATTGGGGGACAAATCAAGCGATCATTCAGCGGGCTTTGGGCGCAAAAAACCTCGCCGAAGGTCAAAAGGGACTTTGCCTTGCCGCTTTTGTAAAGATTTTGGGTCCGATTATCGTGGTTTTGCCCGGTATTATTGCGTTTCAGGTATTCAACGGAGATCTTTCCAATGCTGATGAGGCTTATCCTATGTTGGTTAAAGCGGTGCTTCCCACTGCATTTGTCGGTTTCTTTGCCGCAGTACTTTTTGGTGCGATTTTAAGTTCGTTCAACTCGGCGCTAAACAGTTCGGTGACACTTTTTGGATTGGACCTTTACAAACAATATTTCAATAACGATGCTTCAGAAAAGCAGGTGGTTCGCGCAGGTAAGACCTTCGGAATGTTCTTGGCCATTTTTTCTATGGGGATCGCTCCACTTTTGTACGGTGTGGAAGGTGGTATTTTCAACTACCTGCAAGAGTTGAACGGTTCTTTCAGCGTCCCCATTTTGGCCATAGTTTTAGTAGGTTATTTTTCAAAACGTGTATCTGGCAGGGCGGCAAATATCTCTATTGTATTTGCTGTGGTCACGTATTTGATCGCTTTATATGTTGTGAAACCTATTCTTGTGGGCGAGGCGGTTTCCACAGCTGAATTAGCTGGAATTACAGATCCATCTCAATTGTCCCTAATTGCCACAGAAGCTTTTCCTAATTTCTTGCATATTATGGGAATTATTTTCGTGCTTGTTTTGGCTATTCTCTTTGGCGTTAGCAAATTCTACCCACGTGAGACCGATTATATGGAAGAATATACCAATCAGGTAGATGTTACACCATGGAAAAACCTAAAACCTGCCGGCATATTTATCTGCGTAGCGGTAATGGGTATTTATGTTTATTTCTCTTAAAATTTTAGTAGAACAATTAGTTTAAAAAAACTTATGAATTATAATATTGATCAGTACGAAGTCTGGTTTGTCACCGGAAGTCAACATTTATATGGTGAAGAAGCGCTGAAACAAGTTGCTGAACATTCCAAAACAATTACCGCGGGATTAAATGAGTCTGAAGCAATTCCCGTAAAAACTGTTTACAAGGAATTGGTCACCAGGCCAGATGAGATTACAGACATGTGCATCGCGGCGACAAGCAGTAAAAATTGTATTGGCGTGATTTTGTGGATGCATACTTTTTCACCTGCAAAAATGTGGATAAAAGGCCTTAAACTCCTTACAAAACCAATCTGTCATTTGCACACACAGTTCAATGCAGAAATTCCCTGGGGAAAGATCGATATGGATTTCATGAATCTAAATCAATCGGCTCACGGCGATCGCGAGTTTGGATTTATGATGACGCGTATGCGCAAACAGCGTAAAGTTGTTGTAGGACATTGGGAAGATAAAAAAGTGCAGGCAAAACTTGGAGTTTT